>JAEWAA010000521.1 GCA_023391955.1 Bacillota bacterium
GTGGCAGGATTTTGCCAAACACGGCAACATCGAGCTGCCCCAGTCCCTGTTCCGCACCCTGATCCGGCGGGCGGCTCGGTTCCTGGCGGCCTTTATCGATCCGGAATTGGGGCTGCCCCAGCCCAGCTATGATCTGTGGGAGGAGCGTTACGGCATTTTCACATTCACCTGCTCCGCTGTTTATGGCGGGCTGGTGGCCGCCTCCAACTTCTGCAGCCTGTTCGGCGACGATGACCGCAGCAGCCGCTTCCTGCAGGCAGCCATGAACATCCGCTCCGCGATGCTGGAGCATCTGTGGGATGAGGATTTGGGCCGTTTTGTCCGGGGCCTGTATCTGGAGGACGGCAAGTGGGTGAAGGATACCACGCTGGAGTCCAGCATCTACGGCATCTTCGAGTTCGGCGTATTGCCGGCGGATGATCCCTGTGTGGTGAAAACCATGACCGCCATCAAGGAAGGCCTCTCTGCCAAAACCTCCGTAGGCGGCATTGCCCGGTACTACCATGACTACTACTTCCAACGGAGCTCCAATATTGAGCTGGTGCCCGGCAACCCGTGGATCATCTGTACCTTGTGGACGGCGGAGTGGGAAATCGAAATGGCCAAAACCTTAGGCGAGCTGGAAACGCCGCGGCGCACGCTGGAATGGGTGGTTTCCCATGCCATGGAAAGCGGCATTCTGCCGGAGCAGCTGGACCCATTCGACGGCAGCCCGGTATCCGTGGCTCCCCTGACCTGGTCCCATGCCACCTTCATTCTCGCCGTGGTCAAATATGCCACCAAATACCGGCAGCTCAGCGCTATCCAGGACCCGGTGGCCAGCCGTATGCCCGGTTTTATGTAAAGCTGCACCGCGGCCCCTGTTCAGCTGCACGCCAAAAAAGCCAAGCGGAAGCTTCTCCGCTTGGCTTTGTTTTTCTCATTCTCTCAAAACTCCTCCCCCTTCGGGATGTAAGCGCCATAAAATGTATGCTATTGCCCTGGAGAGTACCCAAAAATGCCAAATAGCATACACAAAATGTATGCTATCCCTTCCGATTCACCTAAAAAAGGCCGATTTTAATGCCTTAGTAATCATTTCATGTATCTTATTTGGCAAAAAACCGGCCTTTTGCGCCAATAGCATACATTTGTGGATCGCTATCATCCAGAGGATTTGGTCCTGACGCGTGAGGCAGCGGCCAGGCTCCTTCTCAGAACCCCTCCGCCTCCTCCACCTCCATGAGCCAGCAGCGGTCCCCCGGCTGATGATGCAGAATCCCGGGGTTTTTCTCCACCAGCCCGTTAACCAGCACCACCTTGCCCGACACCGGGGGCGGCAGCTCAATTTCCCCCGCCAAGGTTTCGATTAGCAGACAAGGATGTCCCCGCAGCACATGATCCCCCTCCACCGGAAGCTCCACGTGGACGATCAAGCCGCATTCATCTGCGGCATCCTCCGTTAAACCAACGGCCGTTTTGCCGCCTGCCAGCTTTTTGGTCCACAGCCAGGAGGTTGGGCCGATTCGAATTTCATTCAGCATGGGATAACCCCTTTACATGTCATTGGATAATAGTCATTTGGAATTCAATCATTGGATAGTAGTCTTTGCTCATGGTGGTCAGCCGGCTCCTTACCGCGTTTAGCCAGTCGGCGCCACTCCGGAAACCCGCTCTTCCCACCCGTCCTGCATACAGCACCATGACGGCCAGAAGCTCCGTTCCTCCTTATTTTACCTCCGGTTGGCAGGGCTCAAAACGGCTATAACGCTTACAATATGACATATCTTTGACGTTCTTCGAAAATGTTCTAATAAAATGCCGAGAAAACCAAAAAACACCGGCTCTCTAAGCCCGGTGTTTCCTATGTACATATCTAAAACATCAAACCCAGCCACTGCTCCCGGGTCATCGGGCCAAAGTAGCGGGACAGCTCCACATCCTCCAGCAGCTTCTCCACAGCGCTCTCCTCATACCGGACACCCTGCAGCTTCTCCGCAAACTCAGCCGCATCCTCCGCTCCGAAGAAATCGCCGTAGATGGCAACACCGGCAATAACACCACCCGCCACATCCAGCCTCAGATCGAAGGTGCCGATGCCCTCCAGCCTGCCTGTCTTGCGGATATTAAAGGCGGGGGACTTGCCGTAATTCCAATCCCAGCTTCTGTAGCGTTCATCCGCCAGCTGCCGCACCGCTGCCCATTCCTCTTCACTAAGCTGGTACTCGGGAATATCCTCCCCGCCGAAAATCGAAACCAGCAGCTTCCGCTTGAACTCGTCCATGGTGATCGGCTCTGCCAAAAACTCCGAAATATTGGCCACCCGGCTGCGGATGGATTTGACCCCCTTGGACTTAATCTTGTCCTGATTCACATTTAGCGCCGAAACCACATTCTCGATTTCCGAAGCCAGCATCAGGGTGCCGTGGCTGAACATCCGGCCTTTGGTCACAAACTGGGCATTGCCCGAGATTTTGCGTTCCCCAACCTGGATATCATTACGTCCCGTTAATTGGGCATCTACGCCAAGGGAATG
Organism: Bacillota bacterium; assembly: GCA_023391955.1. Taxonomy (GTDB): domain Bacteria; phylum Bacillota; class Bacilli; order Paenibacillales; family NBRC-103111; genus Paenibacillus_AR. Next base: position 2,516 of record JAEWAA010000521.1, read on the forward strand.
GAGGGCCTGCACCACCGGCTCCGTAAACTTGCGGAAGTTGTGGAAGGATTGCCCGTCGTCCTTGGTGATGAAGCTGAAGTTCAGATTGCCCAGGTCATGGTATACCGCTCCGCCGCCGGACAACCGCCGCACCACATGGATGCCGTGCTCCTTCACATAAGCCCCGTTGATTTCTTCCACCGTATTCTGGTTTTTGCCGATGATGATGGAGGGTTCATTAATATAGAAGAGCAAGAAGTCCTCACCGGTGTTGATGTGCTTTAGTGCATATTCCTCCAGAGCCAGATTGACCGCAGGATCGGTAATACCCTTATTGTCGATGAACAGCATGGAAGGCCTCCCTACAGATTATTTTGGTGAACCGTACTCTGCCATACAGCGGCATGCCCTTCTTTCATGGCCTGCTTGTCCGACTTATCCGCCGATTCTTCTATTATATAAGAATAGGCAATAATTTGAACACCAAACCTGGCATATGCCTGATGGCGAAAAAAAGCTCCGCTGCAGAGGAGATCCCGTGCAACGGAGCTTTTGGCGTCTTGCATCTCTATATCCTGCCGGATCAGTTGGCAACCAGGTGCTTGTCACCCTTCTTCCAGCCTACCGGACAAAGTCCGCCGGATTGCAGAGCCTCCAGCACACGGAGAGTTTCCTCCACACTGCGGCCTACATTGTTGTGGTGGACCACCTGGTATTGAAGCTCGCCTTCCGGATTGATGATGAACAGGCCGCGCAGGGCAATGCCTTCTTCTTCAATATATACGCCGTAATCCTTGGATACCGACTTGGTGATGTCTGAGGCCAGCGGGAAGCTCAGCTTGCCCAGGCCATTAGCGGATTGCGCAGTGTTGATCCACGCCTTATGGGTATGTACGCTGTCGATGCTGACACCCAGGATCTCGGTATCCAGCTCCTCGAATTTGGACGCAGCGTCAGAGATGGCCGTAATTTCCGTCGGACAAACGAAGGTGAAATCCAACGGGTAGAAGAACAGAACCAGCCACTTGCCTTTGTAGTCGGACAGACTTGCCTTGCTGAAGCCTTCACCATTGCCTAGAGCCGTCTCCATTGTAAAATCCGGTGCCGCTTTGCCTACCAAACGTTCTGCCATGTTCAAAAAACCTCCTGAGATGATGATAATATATGGAAAGCCACGTTGTTAAGGACGCGGCCTTTCGGGCGGTAATCCTATCTAAGATAGCGGAAATCTATTATTTAACATTTTACAAACCAAATCCTAACACTCAACTAATAGAAAGTCAATTCATGGATTTAATATTTACTAGTAATAAATATAAACATTTTGTGAACACGCGCAGGGGTTTGGCGAGAATGATATATAAGGAATTATTGTAAAAATTCCCCTTGAAGTTTGATGTGGAGTATTTTATAATGAAAACGTGTGCAAGGTAAGATTTTACATATAAACTTTCACCTGGTTGCCCTGTGCATAGAGTTGGTTATCCATTCATCCCACGGTCCAAGGAGGCGGTCCTGTTTCTCAAACTCAAGTCCACCCGATGCGGCAATAGTTTTGAACCTTTCAAAATGTAACCGTTGTCACAATGCTTCTAAAACAAGGAGGATGTATATGATGAATGCCAGCAAACCTGCCCATCCGGGCAAAAGGAAGTGGCGGCCGTTCTTAAGCCTGATGCTGTCCTTAACACTGTTACCCGCCGTGGTCCCGGCCGTTGCCGAAGCAGCGGGGGCTTATCCGGGAGATTGGAACACCGCCAATATTCAAGGCTCCTCCAGCCTGGGCACAACCTCGTCCAGCTTTGCCAGTGGACAGTTCACCCTGTCGGCCTCCGCAGGCAAGCTGCAATCGGCTGACGATAATGTGCATTTTGTCTACATGCCGGTTGGAACCGGAGATTTCAGCATTACCGCCAAGGTGGCCTCGGCAACGAAGATATCCAATAACACCCGGGCCATGCTTATGGTCAAAAAAGACCCGGTCACCAATGCCGCCACCTCACCGAGCTATTCCGTAGCCTTTAATTCGTATACAACTCCTTCCGTCACCACCTACAAACGCTTCGCCAGCGGGGGCATCGCCGCATCCAGCAGCACAACCGTCACGGCTCCGGTATACCTGAAGCTGGAGCGCACCGGCAATGTGTTCAAAACCTACTACTCCACGACCAGCACCTTCAGCTCCACCCCCTTCCGCTCGGATACGGATTCCGGCAGCGCCATCGGGACGGGAAGCGCCTATGTCGGTTTGGCGGTTTCGGCCACCACAGCTGTGTTCAGTGAAGTGAAGGTCATCCAAAACGGCAGTGTGCTGTATGATTCCGCAACAGGGACAACACCGACTCCGACTCCAACAGCCACTCCGACGGCAACACCTACCGCAACACCCACTGCCACTCCGACGGTTATGCCTACAGCTACGCCCACAGCAACTCCCACTCCGACACCTACCGCAACGGCTACACCGACACCAACGCCTACCGCTACCGCAACTCCTTCACCTGCTGCCGGCGATCTGTTCGTCGCTCCCAACGGGCTTGACAGCAATCCCGGAACCCTGAGCAGCCCGACTACCTTAACCTCCGCCCTCACCAAAATCGCTGCAGGCAAAACCATTTATCTGCGGGGCGGCGTGTACTCGTATTCCGTGCCTGTCATTATAGACCGGAACAACAGCGGCAGCTCCACCAGCAGCCGCAAGAGCATTGTTGCCTACGGCTCCGAAAAGCCGATTCTCGATTTTTATGGCCAAACCTTCGATTCCACCAACCGGGGCCTGCAAATTAACGGCCATTATTGGCTGGTGAAGGGTCTTGAGGTTAGAGGGGCCGGAGACAACGGCATCTTCATCGGCGGCAACTATAACCGCATTGAAAATGTGGAGACTCACCACAACCGGGATTCCGGCCTGCAGATCAGCCGTTATGCCTCCACCGCCACCTCCATGAGCGAATGGCCCAGCTACAACGAAATCATCAATGTGTATTCCCACGATAACTATGATCCGGACAACGGCGAGGATGCGGACGGGTTCGCCGCCAAGCTGACCATCGGTCCGGGCAACGTGTTCGACGGCTGTATCGCTGCCTGGAATACGGATGACGGCTGGGATTTGTACACCAAAACCGACACCGGTCCCATTGGCGTCGTCACAATCCGCAACAGCATCGCCTACAAAAACGGGCAAACCTCCGACGGCAACACTACTGCCAACAGTGACGGCAACGGCTTCAAGCTGGGTGGGGATAAAATTGCCGTCAATCACATTGTGCAGAACTCCATCGCCTTCCAGAACAAAAAACACGGCTTTACCTATAACAGCAATCCCGGCTCCATCCAAATGACCAACAACACCTCCTGGAGCAACGGTCAAAGCAACTTTGCCTTTGACTCCGGCACCCATGTGTTCACCAATAACCTGAGCTTCGCCGGCAGCTCCAGTGACAAAACCAGCGGAACGGATGTATCCAGCACCAACGTCTGGTGGAAAAACAACAAAAGCACCAATGCAAAAGGGCTCATCGCCGACAGCAGCGATTTCCTCAGCCTGACCCCCAGCGTTACCCGTAATGCCGACGGTTCGCCCAACCTGGGCAACTTCCTGAAGCTAACCTCCGGCAGTGATCTGATCGGTTCCGGCACACCCTCCGGGAAAAATATCGGGGCGCGTTAAGGGCAACAGCATAAAACAAACAGAAGCCTCGTTCCTGCTCCGTACAGGGACCGGGCTTCTTTCTTTTCTTTTGTCGCCGGCAAAAAAAGACCCGCTCCGGAGGTCTTGCTTCCGGTGCGGGTGGAAGGGGCTTGGTTGGGTAAAACGTACTTCCGTGAGTTGCGTTACGCCTTGATAGCGGCGACGATCAGATCGCCCATGGCGCCTGTGCCGATAGCCGCGCTTTTGTCGGTAGCGATGTCCCAGGTGCGGTGGCCGGCGTCAAGAACCTCCTTGACCGCCTTTTCCACCGCTTCGGCAGCTTCATGATAGCCGAAGGTCAAGCGGAACATCAGGGCAACAGACAGGATGGTAGCGATGGGATTGGCAACGCCCTTGCCGGCAATATCCGGCGCGGAGCCGTGAATGGGCTCGTACAGCCCGAAGCTGCCTTCACCCAGGGATGCAGAGGACAGCATACCGATGGAGCCGGTAAGCATGGCGGCTTCATCACTCAGAATGTCGCCGAACATATTCTCGGTGACGATTACATCGAAGCTGGAAGGACGGCGCAGCAGCTGCATAGCGCAGTTATCCACCAGCACATGCTCCAGCTCCACATCAGGATAATCAGCGGCTACGCGGATGACCGTTTCCCGCCACAGACGGGAGGTCTCCAGCACGTTGGCCTTATCCACGGATGCCACCTTTTTCTTGCGGGTTTTGGCGATTTCGAAGGCAGAGCGGGCAATCCGCTCCACTTCCCTCACGCTGTATGTGCAGGTATCCACCGCTTCTTGGCCATTGGGGCCTTCGCGGCGGAGCTTGTCTCCAAAGTAAATGCCGCCGGTGAGCTCACGCACCACAATCAGATCGGTTCCTTCCAGAACCTCCGGCTTCAGGGTGGAGGCTTCCTTCAGACAATCGAAAATAACGGCGGGACGGATATTGGCATACAGGCCCAACGCCTTGCGGATGCCCAACAATCCGGTTTCGGGACGGAGCTCCTTGGGGTTGGTGTCCCACTTGGGTCCGCCTACAGCGCCCAAAAGGACAGCGTCCGCTTTTTGGCAGATGGCCAGGGTGTCCTCCGGCAGCGGGGTGCCGCGTTCGTCGATGGCAATACCGCCGAATAAACCGTATTCCAGCTCAAACTTGTATCCGAACAGCTCTTCGGTGCGCTTCAGAACCTTTTCTGCTTCCGCAATAACCTCCGGGCCGATGCCGTCACCGGCAATAACCGCAATTTTCTTAGCATCCGACATGGATGAACACTCCCTTGTTCTTGCGTTCTTAAGTGTTACTGTAGCTTATATTGTGCCATACTTCCAGTGGCCCGCGCCAAGATATAATAACTATGGATTCTATAGGCATTTCCTATAGACTCCTAGTGAAGTCCCGGTACTGCCTGGGCGTTTGGCCCATTTTCCGTTTGAACAGGCGGTTAAAAAACTTCACATCCAAAAAACCCGCCTCCGCAGCAATATCGGCAACCCGGTCGCCGGAGCCCGCCAGCCGGACGCAGCACCGTTCAATCCGCAGCATATGGACGTAATCCAAAAAGCCCATACCCGTCCTGGCGGCAAAACGCCTCCGGAACTGGCGCTCGCTTAAGCCTGCCACAGCCGCAGCCTGTCCTGCAGTTAACCGGTCGGCTGCGTGCTCCCGGATCCAATGTATGGTTTTGTCCATCAGATCGTCCCGGGCCGCCGCGGGTGCTGCTGCCTGCTCCTCCAGCCGATGCAGCTGAACCAGCAATTCGGTGAAACGGGTCTGGAGCATCAGCCTGCTGAAAGGCCTGGGATTCGCATAATCCTCCAGCATGGCGCCGAACAGTCTGCGGATTTCTCCGTCCCGGTCCTTCCACTGCTTCCATCCCGGTTCCGGCAGCTCCGGCCGCTTGTTCAACACCGCCAACAGCTCCGCGTATTCTCCGCCCCGGGATGCGAAGCTCTCCAGCAGCTCCGGTCCGAACAGGCAGTTGCAGACGATCAGGCGGTTTTTGGTGACATCCGCCCCCGCCGGACGGAAAACATGGGACGTACCCAGGGGCAAAAAGAATACATCTCCCCCCGCCACCTCCATCACCGTATCCCCAATATGCTGGTACCCTCGGCCTTCCATCACGTAGTTCAATTCGATGAATTCATGGGTGTGCTCCTCCAGCTGGAAGGATTCCTCCACCCGGTTCATATACAGATCAGGTCCTTCTGCCAAAAACAGCTCTCTGGGTGTGGTCCAAATATAACGTTTGGCTTTCTGCACGGTACTGTCACCTCCAGCCGCATGGAATGTCCGGATTAACCCTTATTATTGTCCGGATCGGCGAATTTCTTCCGTCCCTCTTAGTTTATAGTATGGGTGTACAATTGCAATTTAAAAATGATGGAGGGTGGCTCTATCTATGCAAAATAACCTTAACGCGTGGCAAGCCCGCTGGATATGGGGCGGTGGTGCAGCCAGCCCCCGCAACGAATGGCGCTGCTTCCGTAAAACCTTTTTCTACGACAAGGCAAATGGCAGTGCAAGTCTGAAGCTGACCGCCGATTCCCGGTACATTCTATACGTAAACGGTGAGCGCCTGGGGAGAGGCCCCGTCCGCTCCTGGCAGTCCGCCTTATCCTATGATGAATATGATCTTACCAGCCTTCTCGTTCCGGGAGGCCATAATACCATTGCCGTACTGGTGAACCATTACGGAATCCCTACCTTCCAATATTTGCGGGGCAGAGGCGGACTGCTGGCACAGCTGGAGACTGCCGGGGCAAAACCGCAAGTGGTGCTGGCTACCGACGGCGCATGGAAAACAGCGGTGTATGAAGGAATGAATCCCTTCACCTCCCGGATGTCCTGCCAACTGCCGTTTGTTGAATCATTCGATGCACGGGTGCAGGATGACACTTGGACTGGCTGCGGTTATGACGACAATCATTGGGCGCCGGCGGAGGAGCTGGGGGCGGCCGGTATGGAGCCCTGGACCGGGCTTGTGCCCCGGGATATACCTATGCTGACGGAAGAACCCGTTTATCCCGCGCGGGTGGAGGAGCTAAGCCGGGTACGGCCGCGGGTTTGGGGAACTGTGCTGGATTTGCGGAACCATTTTGTCCCCAATAGCCAACATCATGCCAATAATGTGCAATTTACCGGATACTTGGCCACCGTCATCCGTACAGAGGCTCCTGCGAAAGCTGCCATCGGCATCCCGGACGGCGGCCGGACCTCGGTTTCCCTCAGCTTGAACGGCCACTGGCTGGACTCTTCAGCCTGGTATGGGGAGATGGGGGAGCGTTATGTGGACGTGGAACTGCCGGCAGGAGATACTTTTCTGCTGATGGATCTTAAGGGGACCATACACGGGCACGGCTTTCATTTGGGAATCCACAGTGAAGAGGCCTTTCAACTGCTTTCACC
>JAEWAA010000536.1 GCA_023391955.1 Bacillota bacterium
GGGTAGGGTTGAGGCCCAGAATGGTGGTTTCACCAATCACGGTTACAGGCACGGAGCTCATGCCCAAATCCTGCAGCTCCTTGGCATACACTTCGCTTTCGTCGATATTGCGCTCTTCGAACTCCACATTTTGCTCATTCAGATAAGCTTTGAGCTGCTTGCAGAAGGTGCAGTGGGTGCTGGAATAAACAACGGCTTTTGCGGACATATAAAATCTCTCCTTATAGGTTATTTGTATTGGGGAATCAGACTGGCACGGCGGTTGATGAACTTATCTACGGCCATGGCGGCAATGGCGCCGTCGGCGGCGGCCACTACGGCTTGCTTCACGGGAGTGCGGCGGACCTCGCCGGCTCCGAATACGCCGGGAACAGGAGATTGCATCGAGGCGTCCAGCTCCATGAAGCCTGCTTCATCCAGAGGCACCTGGCCTAACAGGAAGTCGGTGCCGGGTTTGCTGCCGGACAGGAAGACGAACACGCCGTCCACCTCAAGCAGCTGCTCTTCCCCGGAGGCGGTTTTGAGCTTCACGCCGCTGACCTTGCTCTCGCCGAGGATTTCCATGGGGCGGGTTTTGGGCATATATACGGTGTTCTCCAGCTCCGGGAATCCGTCCACACCTTGAAGGTCCGGCCGTGGCACGATGAAGTGAATTTTGGAGGCAAATTTGGTCAAAGCCATTGCTTCCTCCACCGCTTCCTCGGAATCCCCGATTACCGCTACCTCCTTGCCCCGGAAAAAGGCTCCGTCACAGGTGGCACAGGTGCTCACGCCGCGTCCCAAAAGCTTTTCCTCGCCGGGAAGCATCCGGTTGCGGCCTTTGGAGCCGGTGGCTACAATAACGGCCTTGGACTGGTACATGCCTTCGGCCGTAAAGATGGTTTTGGTTTCGCCCTCCAGATCCACAGCGGTGATGGAGGTGGTTTCGAAGGTGGCACCGAAGCTTTTGGCCTGATCCCGTATGGTATCCAAAAGCTCCTTACCGCTGATTTCGCCCGTTACACCGGGATAGTTGGCAATTTTGTGGGTCAGCGCCAAGGCGCCTGCTCCGGGAGCTTTATCCAGCACCAAGGTGGAAAGGTTGGCGCGGGCGGTGTAGATGGCTGCTGTTGCTCCGGCAGGGCCGCCGCCGATGATAATCACGTCATACATACGATTCAAGCCTCCTTGTAAGATCCATCAGATAACATTTATTTCTAATTAATAATTAGACTAAATATAACTTATGGATACATTTTAACAAGCCTATCCGGAATCTGCATGAAGGTTTGATGAAGAAAAAGTGAACAAATGATGACACAGGTTTTTTAAAAGGTTTCTTCCACAGCCCGGTAGCCGATGCCGCGGACAGTTCCTACATAGGAGGGGTTCTTGGGATCGTCCCCCAGCTTCTGACGCAGGGAACGGACATGGACATCCACAATATTGCTCCCGCCAAAATAGCCCTCTCCCCATACCCGGTCCAACAGCTCCTGGCGGGACAGCACCTTGCCGCAGCCCTCCAGAATAACCCGCAGCAGGTCGAATTCCGTCCTGGTCAGCTCTACCCGGTGGGTGCCGCGCTGTACGATATACCGGTTCAGGTCCAGCAGCAGATCCTTCAATAGAAGGACACCCTCCTGTTGAAGAGGCGCGGCTGTTTTAGATCCTTTCGGCGCTTGCGCCATTTGGGCTTTGATTGCGGACAAGGCTCCCCCTAACGAAGAGGGCCATGCCAAGGAAGCAGCCGAAACTAGCCTGAGCGATGCCCCGGAAACCGGAGGAACCAGCTGCAGCAGTCTGGTGCCGTACAGTTCCAGGTTGGCGATACCTTCAAGGGCTGGAGCATGGTCCTGCCGGGTGAAATCCAGGATCAAGAGATCCGGCTTCAGCTGGACAAGCAGGGAATAGTCGGCATGGTGGAATACCATCACATCGTAACAGGCCGCCGCCAGCTCCCGTACCAGCTCATGAAGCGTTCCCGGGACCGGGCTGACGATGACGATCCGGTTGGTCACGCTGCAATAGGCCTCCTCCGGGTCCACACCCGGCGGGAGAAACCGTCTGATTTCGTCCTTTTCCTCCGCTGTCAGCTTGTTTGTGCCCTGCATGAGGCGCACACTCCTTTCAGCAATAACTGGTCCTGATCCAGGAGATAACCGGTTTCCCGGGCTACCTCCTTGGCCCATTCCTTGGGAATGGGGGCGAACACCTCGTCCACTTTTCCGCACACGGTGCATTGGATATGGTGGTGGTGCTCCGTCCGGGCATCGTAGCGGCAGGCTTCCCCTACACGCAGCTCCTGGATCTGGCCGGTTTCAGTCAAATATTTCAGTGTATTGTACACCGTTCCGTAAGCGAATTGGCAGCCTCTCTCCCGCAGACGGTCCATAATCTCCGCCGCGGTAGGATGGTCTGATGAGGCGCATATGACATCCAGAATGGCTTTCCGCTGTGGCGTTAAGAGACCCTTTGGTTTCACGGCACAGACCCCCTGGCATTTATTAATTAGAATAAGTCTAATTATAAAACCTCTACAAGGAATCTGCAACTTTCAGGCGCAAAATACAGGGACAGGCAGTGAATACCCGCACACTTCTTTGCATACCAGTGCAGAGCTAGTCGCACAACGGAAACAAGCAGCTATCCTTTATTATCCTATAATTGCTTAAACCCTTCAAATAAATGAAAGTGACAAACCGCATACATAGTGCATAGGCAGACCGTCCGAACAATGGGGGAGGTTGGCCAACATCCGCTTGCTCTCGAGTGTTCAGGGTCCTAAATCTGCAGCGGCCTGTCATTACGTACTGTTCGACCCTTAGGTTTCTGTGGGGCTGGGGTTTTGTAACGGACTGAGGATCCGCTATTTTGCTATGAGGCAGCCGTTTTGATTTCTTACGGACCCACGATTCGTTATTTCCCCTTATCGGGGCCAAAAAGGGGGATTCGGTGTCAAATAAAGGCCGCTCAGTCCGCCAAACAGCAAAGAGTCTCTTTTTGAGCCAAATAACGAATCCTGAGTCCGTTAAGGTGAGGAGAAGGAAGGTGCAGCAAAAGGAGAGACGGATGGTGGTGGGGGAGAGGAATGGGGCGGCTTAAAGGAGAAGATG
>JAEWAA010000558.1 GCA_023391955.1 Bacillota bacterium
GGATAGTTCCGTTACAGGTAGACAGGCAGGCAAGTAGAAGGTAGATATTGGGTGAGCAGGCGCCGCATTTAAAAGGTATTGGTTGTTGGAGCGGCGGCCTGCCTGGCTATAGAAGTGTTAAGGTTACCATACCGCTGCGAGCGGCCTTTACTTCGGCTCAACCTCGTCCATGGTCATGCGGTATTGCAGGTCCTTCATGTAATGGCCGTCTTCGTTCAGGAAGACCAGGCCCAGCCGGACATCCTCTTTGGCGGAATGGACGATGGCGATCAGACGGTTCACTCCAGGCTGCAGCGTAATCCGGTGCTGCGGCTCCGGCTCCAGCTTGCCGTTCAGGTAAATGTCGCAGGGGGCATTGGCGTTAATCCGCAGCTTGCCGACGCGTTCGGCCCCAGCCCCAGCATCAACGCCAGCACCACCCTCAGCTCCAGCACACGCTACCGGCACATGCACGAAGCAGCTCAGGAACCAGGGGGTTCCGCACGGATTGTCCAGCAGCACGGTGCCGTCCTCGGGGCTGCGCTCCTTCTTTTTCATCCAGCCGTAGAGGCCTTCGCCCAGGTTGTTCAGGGAAAATTCCGGATCGGTATAATAGCTCTTCATCGCCGCAAAATCCACATAAGGCGGGCAGGGGAGCGCCATCAGGCTTTCGATCGCCCATTCCCCGTCACCCTTGACGGATTGCAGCAGACCGTCACCGAAGGCTGCACCCAGATTGGCCAGCAAACGGGTGTACAGCCGGATGCTCTTGGCGCTGTCGGCGTCAAGCAGCAGCTGGGAGAACAGCAGCTGTCCGTTTCCTGCGGGGAGACCGGCCAGGAAGACACCGGATTCCCGGGCTTTGTCCCGGTTAAATTCTACCAGTGCCAAGCGGCTGTATTCGGCCGCGTATTGCCCGACGAAGAAGTCCTTCCAGGCGGTGCCCTCCACGCTCCGGCACAGCATGGCTGCGCCTGGAATCTCCAGGCGGTGCAAGGCCAAGGGTTTGTTCACCACATTGCGCGGAGACAGGTGCACCTTATCGAAGCCGAAGAGATCCACCGGACTCATGCCGGAAACCTCGTGGTGCGCATACTCCGCTTCCAGATGATACGTTTCGTGATCAATCACCTTCATCACACCATCCGCCAACCGGGCAAGACCCGGCGCATCCTCAGGCAGCGCAGGCAGAACGAGCACCTTTCCGCCGCTTTGGGCAAACCGGAGCAGAGCATCCGCAAGGGAGTTGGCCTGTACAGCATCCCCAACCGCTGTTTCCTTCAAAAGACCTGCCTCGACGATAACCAGACTTCCCGCAGGCAGCGACACCAGCTCAGCGGCATCCGCCACAAGCTGATGCTCCAGCCTGATCGCCTTCAGGAAAGCCTGCGCCCGGCTGCCCGGCTTCACCCAAGCCGCCGTCAATGGCACACCCTTCGCTTCCGCGGAAATAACAGTACGTCCTTCCGTTGACACTACGCTGACAGCAGCCGCTTCAGGCATATCTGCAACCGCAGCTTGCCCCGCGTAAGCCAGCAGATTCCGCAGCAGCAGGCAAGCCTGGGGCACACGCCCAACATGGGGCATCATCTCCATCTGATTGGCTACAAACATGCCACCGCCGCTCTTATACTCCAGAAGAGGTGTCCACAAATCGCCGCCATCGCCGAAGTCCCCGGAGCTGCACTCCAGAATCATGGTGAAATCGCCGTGCAGCGGCTTTTCGAATGCCGCCCGCACCACCGGCTCCGGTCCGTCCTCGTGGAGCGCCTCATGCCAGAACATAAAGTCGTTGCTGCCCAATCCTTTCAGCACCGGATGCTTCCAATCGGCGCCATGGGCCCGCAGGAAGCTTTGCCTGCTCAAGGCCAGCTTGCCCAGGGACAGGCTAATCTGCTCCAGCAGAAGCACACGACCGCCTTGGCCCACATGCTGCTTCAGTACCGCTTCCAATCCGCCATCCCGGTCCTCCAGCTTGCTGCCGGCGATGACCAGAGTCTCCGGCGAAAGCCCGGCAAGCTCATCAGATCCAATCCGGCGGCATTCGGGAACCAGTGGCGACAAAACTTCATAATCCGCGCCGCTTCCTACAAAAACAGCAGACCGCGCTACTCCGGCAGGTGAAGTCTTCAACGCCCCGGAATAAATCCGGTACGGCACAACCAGCTCATGCACAGGCTGTCCGTCATGCCGCAGCACAGCTGTCAGCACGGCTTCCTCCACACCAGACACTTCACCCGGCGTCCACTCAAAGGAAACCACCCGATGATCCGCCGGCTCCTGCACAAAACGGAAGGTCTCCTCAAATACAGTCCGCCCACCCTGGCGGATGCTGCACGCCACCTCCACATCCCGCGAAACCAGTGTATCGTTAAACACATCGAAGCTCCGCCGGACAGGCAGGTCGTCGAAGAAGCTGGTGTTATACTCCGCCGCCAGAATGGTAGCAGGTTTGAAGGACGCGGCCATAATCGCGAAGGACGGGTTTGTCCTGTACGCCGGGTATTCCGCAGGCAGCAAGCCGTTGTTCAGTGACAGGGAATAACGTGGAATCACCTTGGGCTTCGGTCCCGGCGTGTCCAGCCGTTCCGGCGTTGGCAAGGGAATGTCCCGCTCCGGCATAGCCCGCATGAAATAGTGGGCGAAGTTAAAGGTGGAGATGCCGGACACCCCTTGGCGGCGGGCATATTCCACAAAGAGACGCTCTTTTTCGGCCAGGCCCTTGGCCGCTTCATCCGTATGATGGTAGGCATCGAAGCCCACATACATGCTGCTGTTCTGCGGGCAAATGTACCACCAGCCGCCATGCTCGCCGAATACCAGCGGCACCGTCCGGTCCCATTGATCGATGATGCCGTCGATATTGTAATGGCGGGTTTCCACCTCTGTCAGCTCTTTGGGCAAAAGACGGTTGTCCCCCTCCACGATAATGGGGCGTGTCGCATCCATACGGCGGATGATATCCATAAATTCGGGAATAAAGGTTTTGAAAATATCCCGCCCGTCCACCCAGCGCATTTCGTTCTCGACGCTCCACATGATAATGGAGGGGTGGTTCTTGTCCCGCTGCACCAGACGCTCCACATGGCGGCGGCAGTTCTCGATATAGTCGGGATGGTCGGCCTGCATGGTTTTGCCGGAGCCGTAGATGGCGGTTTCGTCCACGATCAGCATACCCATCTCATCGGCAATGTCCAGATAGTACGCCGGGTACGGCTCCGCATGCAGACGCACACTGTTCACGCCCGCTTCCTTGCACATGCTGTACCAGGTGCGCACATAGGCTTCTGTCTGCTGATTCGCCCCCTGGAAGTGCCAGGAGTCCCCGCGCAGATTCACCGGAATCCCATTCAGGATAAAGCGCGGCCCTTCGGTCCACACTTCGCGGAAGCCAAAACGGACCTCCTGCCGGTCCAGCACCTGCCCGTCCAATACAAGCTCCAGTTCCAGCATATAGAGGAACGGCTGGTCCGGGCTCCATAACACCGGGTCCGCCCAATCCAGAGTGAAGGGAACCAAGCCTGTCCCGCCGCCGTTATGAACCACCTCTATCTCCGCAGCTTCCGCCTCCAGCACAACTGCAGCATCAGCATCTCCCGCAGGCTTTACTGCGAGACGCAGCACCGGCAGCCCGCTACCCGAACCCGAACCGGCGGCCACAGTCACGCTCATCGGCAGAGTAACGGACGCATCTACCTCGAGACGCTTCTCCCGGACGGAGGTACGGACCACAACATCCTCAATAGCCTTCACAGGTTGGCTTTCCAGGAACACATCCTGCCAGATGCCCCGGGCGATGTAGCCGAACCAGGAGCCGGTGAGACCGGTGACTTTTTCCAAACCAGATGGAATCTTCACCTTGGGAAAGCTGCTGCACACCACATGCAGGCGATGCTCGCCGCCTGGCTTCACCTTGCCCGTCACTTCCACGCGAAGGGGCAGATAACCGTCCTGCCAAAAAGCGATTTGCTCCCGGTCCAGATAAACGGCGGCCTGCTGCATGATTCCGTCGAGACGCAGGAAAATCCGCTGCCCTTCCATTTCAACAGGAACCGTAAAGGTCCGGTGCAGCACACCTGCCGCGGCCGCCTCCCATTCCTTGGGGTAACCGAAGAGATCATAAGGGCGGTATTCATGATCGGGGATATCGCCCATTTTTTTGCCGGGCACATTCTCGTATGCGCTTCTCCAGCTGGAGGGCACCAACACCTTTTGCGGTTCAAAAGCCAGCTGATACGGCAGCTCGAGAGCGGTTGGGGTGGAGTAGAGGGGCATAAAATCCCATTCTCCGTTTAAGCAGACGGTGGTCCGCATATTCGTCACCTTCCTTGTTCAATTTCCGCATGGAGAACCAGCGGGATGTCCAGCCAGGGGCGGGAGTCGGGCCATTTGACGAAGTGGGGATCCATGACGGCTCCCCAGTCGGTTGGGGTGTTGGAGGTGTTAAGCTTGCCGCGGTAAGGCGCTTTTTCCACCAGATAAGGCTTTTCCGAATAAAAGAACATCAGGTCCTCATGCAGGGAAATGATCCCGTATTTGCAGCCGTCTCCCGGCTTCTCCTCCTGGTATTGGTAATGGTAAAAAATATAGCTGGCGATCTTGTCCGGCTCAAGCCGGGCCAATCTTCCGTAAGGTGTGCCGTTGCCTTGGGAAGTCCGCCAAGGTAACCCCTCCACAGGTTCCTGATAGTGGAAAATATCCGCCATCGGCGCCCAACGTCGGCCCTCTGCGCCTCCGGGCCAAACCCGCAGCACTTCCGGAGCATCCGGGAGCAGCATATGGGGATCGGCAGCCGGACCATCGCCGGAGCATTCATAATACACAAACAGCTGGCTGTCCCATTGGAAAAGACTGAGCCGACTAACTCCGTTTCCGGCTATCCGCTCCTGTAGAGAGAGCTGGTTTTGCTCCAAAAAGTTCTGTATATCCGATTCCGCATTCATCTGAGCTCTGAATTGACAGCGTTTCACTGTATCCACCTCCGTGAAGCAAGCTTTATGTCTTCCCCTTTATGGTAAGCCAAGCTGAAGGCTGGCGCCTTGACGATCCGGTCTTTGTTTAGCATAATAATGACATGACCAAAAAAATCTATTACAGGGATATGGATCTGGACCCGGGGTTTATTTTCCGCATACAAAAATGCCCGTTAACCCATGACTACTTTGTGCATAGCCATGACTTTTCCGAGCTGGTGGTGATTCTGGAGGGAAGCGCCGTCCATGTGATTGAAGGAAGGGAGTACCCGGTTTCAGCCGGGCAGGTGTTTCTGATCCACGAGGATGTGGCCCACGGCTACCGGGATGTGAACAATATCCAGTACGTTAACGTCATGTTCCACCGGGACCAACTGCTCCAGCTGTCTGAGCTGAAATGTCTGCCGGGTTTTCAGGCGCTGTTTTATATCGAGCCGTTTTACCGGAAGGAAATGAATTTTAAGGGGATGCTGACCCTGGAGCCGGAGCAGCTGGCGAAGGTATCAGGGATGCTGGATTCCATTCTGGAGGAGGCGGAGCGGAAGGAGGAGGGGTACCGGCTGATGATCCGGACCTGTTTTTCGGCGCTGGTGGCTACCTTGTCCAGGTATTATTCCGCCAACAGCGGCGGGGAGGAGAACAAGGCCCTGCGGATTGGCGAGGCGGTGACGTTCATCGAGGAGCATTTCTTGGAGCCGATTACGCTGGACCAGCTGGCGGAGGCGGCTTACCTGTCGAAGCGGCAGTTCTGCCGCGTGTTCGCCCGCAATTACCAGACCACGCCCATCGACTATATCATCCGCCGCAGGCTGGATTATTCCTGCACGCTTCTGCGGGACGAGGCGGTGTCCGTTCAGCAGGCCGCCATGGAGAGCGGCTTTTCCGACCAGAATTATTACGCCCGTCAGTTTAAAAAGGTGTTCCGCTGCACCCCCACGGAGTACCGGGAGCGGCAGAAGCTGCTGCATTCGTAAAGTCGCCGCCCAAAAAAGAAGTGCCTCAGCCATCATGCTGGGGCACTTTTTCCATATATTCGGCTTCTACCACACTATGATTGAATTTCTTGAGCAGCTCGCCGAACTGCTTCATCTCCGCGTCTGTCCAGTTATCCAGCACATGGCCCAGCCTGGCGATTCGGTTGGCCTTGTCATCTGTGAGCAGCTGCTCCCCCAGCTCGGTAATACTGAGGATAAAAGCCCGTCCATCCAGCTCATCGGGGACGCGGCGCACATACCCCTTTTGCTCCAGGGAAGAAACCTGGCGGCTGACGGTGGAGATGTCCAGGTGGAAGGTATGGGAC
>JAEWAA010000625.1 GCA_023391955.1 Bacillota bacterium
GCTTATGGCCCGGATGGATTCCAGGCTGATTGTGCAGGTGCTGATCAATCTCATTGATAATGCGGTGAAGTACACCCAAGATGGCTCCCTGATCAGGATCTCCGCGAAACGGGAGGAGCAGATGATCCGGCTCCAGGTTGCGGATGACGGGCCGGGTATTCCGGATGAGGCCAAAGCCAGATTATTCGATATGTTCTACACGGCGGAGATCAAACGCGGGGACAGCCGCAGGGGGTTGGGTTTGGGGTTATCCCTGTGCAAATCCATTATCCATGCCCATGACGGCATCATCGGCGTACAGGATAATTGGCCGAAGGGAACGGTATTTTATTTTACCCTGCCGGCTGCGGAGGTGAATGTCTATGAATAAGCCTGTTATTCTGGTGGTGGAGGACGACAAACCCATCAGCAAGCTGATCACAACCACATTGGAGACCCAAGGCTACAAGTACCTGGAGGCGTCCACCGGGGAAATGACGATTATGGAGGCGGTGTCGCGGCAGCCGGATCTGATGATTCTCGACCTGGGTCTGCCGGATATGGACGGGGTGGAGATCATCCGGAAGGTGCGGAGCTGGTCCAATCTGCCCATTATTGTCGTGAGTGCGCGCAGCGAGGACAGGGATAAGATTGAAGCACTGGATGCCGGTGCGGACGACTATCTGACCAAACCCTTCAGTGTGGAGGAGCTGCTTGCCCGGCTGCGGGTGAGTCTGCGGCGCATTCAGTTTGACCGGGATAAGCTGCAGAAGGATGCCTCCAGCTTCACCAACGGGAACCTTCGGATTGATTATGCGGCAGGAGTAGTGTACCTGGGCGGGGAGGAAATTCATCTGACCCCCAGTGAGTATAAGCTGCTGGGCCTGTTGGCCAAAAATGTGGGGAAGGTGCTGACCCATAACTATATCCTGCATGAGATCTGGGGGAGCCATCCGTATGATGTGCCGGCCCTGCGGGTTTTTATGGCAACACTGCGCAAGAAAATTGAAAGCGGCTCCTCCCAGAAGCTGATTCAGACCCATATCGGCATCGGGTACCGGATGCTGCAGGTTAGTGAAGAGTGATGAAGCTCTGACATACTTCCTGCTCTATATTTATCTGAACCGTCACATGAGTGGCGGTTTTTTTTGCGTTTTGTGATTCTTAAGGCCATCTTTATTCCCCGCGCCAAACCCTAACCCCATGCTTATGGCCGCAGTGCTAAGCTGATTTACAAGCAGCAAGACAATGTGAACCGAAGAGAGGTGACTTCCAAATGAATGAGCTGCTGCGGGTATCGGGGTTTATTGGTGTGGGGCTGATTGTGCTGAATACGGCCAAAGCTTGCTTGCTTTATTTGGACCGGAAAAAGCTGTCCAGGATGACGGCAGAGGAGCTTTATGAGCAACGGAACCGGGAGGAACGAGGGTTCTGGGAGGAATCTTAATGCGATCTTAATCCTTGGCGGCATATCCTAATCCTTCATTAATGAGAGAAATGGTACGCTTGTTGAAGATCAAACAAAAGGAGCAAACCCTATGATGGATGTATATATGGCGGCTGTATTGGCTGCGGTATTCGGCTTGTTTTACGCCTTCGCCAGCTGGTGTGAAGCGCTGGTGGATGGTAAGGGGAGGGAAGAGCCATGATCGTGGTGCTGATTGCCACACTCTTTCTGTTTCTTTATCTGGTCTATGCGTTGATTCATCCGGAGAAATTCTAAGGTCAATATGTGGGAGGGTTTGTTGTGGGCGTCATACAAATCATTGCAGTGATTGCCATTCTCGTGCTTCTGGTGAAGCCGGTCGGGACTTATTTATATCATGTGTTTTCTAACGAAGCCAACGGCACGGACCGGATTTTTGGCGGGGTTGAACGGGGGATTTACAGGCTGGTTGGTTTGCGCAGCCGCGAGGGGATGAGCTGGAAGAAATATGCGGTCAGCTTTCTGGCGACCAACCTGGTGCTGGTGGCCTTCGGTTATTTGATCCTGCGGCTGCAGGGGGCGCTTCCTGTAAACCCCAACGGTGCAGGAGCCATGGAGGAAACTCTAACGTTCAACACCGTTATCAGCTTTATCACCAATACGAATCTCCAGCATTACAGCGGGGAATCGGCCCTGACTTATTTATCCCAAATGGCTGTGATCACCATGATGATGTTCACCTCGGCAGCCAGCGGTTTTTCGGTGGCGGTGGCTTTTGTGAGAGGGATTACCGGAAGACCAAACTTGGGTAACTTTTTCGAGGATTTCGTCAAGGCACATGTCCGGGTATTTCTTCCCTTGGCTGTGGTTGTCACACTGATTCTTGTAGCGCTTCAGGTGCCGCAAACACTGAAGCCGACGCTGGAGGTTACCACTCTGGAGGGGGCCACTCAACAAATTGCCATCGGCCCGGTTGCTTCACTGGAATCCATCAAACATCTGGGAACCAACGGCGGCGGTTTTTTCGGAGCCAATTCCGCCCATCCCTTCGAGAATCCGTCTCCGCTGACCAACGTAATCGAAATTCTGTCCATGTGGATGCTGCCGGCGGCGCTTCCTTACATGTACGGGCGCTTTGCCAATAACAGACGCCAGGGCTGGGGGATTTTCGCTGCTATGATGACGCTGTTCATCGTGCTGCTGTCGCTGAACTTCTATGCGGAAAGCCAGGGCAATCCGGCTATCAACGCTATGGGGATCGATGCTTCGCAGGGCAGCATGGAGGGCAAGGAGGTGCGGTTCGGGATTCCGCAGTCTTCCCTGTTCACAACCGTCACAACGGCGGCCACTACAGGCAGTGTGAACAATATGCATGATACCCAAACCCCTCTGGGAAGCATAACGCCTCTTGCACTGATGATGCTGAATAATGTGTTCGGCGGCAAAGGCGTGGGGCTGATCAATATGCTGATGTACGCTATGCTGGCAGTTTTCCTTTGCGGCTTGATGGTAGGCAGAACTCCGGAATTCCTGGGACGCAAAATCGAAGCCCGGGAAATGAAGCTGATCGCCATCGCCATACTGGTCCATCCGTTTATTATTCTGGCGCCTACGGCGGTTTCCTTCCTGACGGATCTGGGTCAAGGCTCCATAAGCAATGCAGGCTATCACGGGCTGTCCCAGGTGCTGTATGAATTTGCTTCCTCTGCAGCCAACAACGGCTCCGGGTTTGAGGGGCTGGCGGATAATACCCCCTTCTGGAATATCACCACAGGTATTGTGATGCTGCTGGGACGTTATGTGTCCATTATCGCCATGCTGGCGGTGGCGGGATCCCTGCTCCGCAAGCAGCCGGTCCCGGAGACCATCGGTACCTTCCGTACGGACAACGGGCTGTTTACCGGAATCCTCATCGGAACGGTGCTTATTATCGGGGCATTGACCTTCCTGCCGGTGATCGTACTGGGACCGGTAGCTGAATATTTGACTTTAGGCTAGGGAGTGTTTGCAAACTCCTAGGGGAGCAGATTTTGCTGGATTTTCGTTCCAGGCAAGGCACTTTCGCGAAGGCGTACCGGGGGTACGTCAAGCGGAAGTAACGATGCAAGGGACGAAAAGGCAGTAAAAGATGCCCTCAAGCGGGTTTGCAAACACGCCCTAGGCCTAAGAGAGAGGGAGAGACAACCATGAGTACGGTACCGAGGAAAAAGCTGCTGACCGGACCGATTATCCGCAGTGCGGTGAAGGATAGCTTTGTGAAGCTGAATCCCCTGACCTTAATGAAGAATCCGGTTATGTTTGTGGTGGAAATCGGCACCTTTATGGTGCTGCTGATGGTTCTGGCGCCGGGCTTATTAGGGGCGGAGGCTTCCAGAGGCTTTAATGTAGCGGTATTTATCATTCTGCTGTTTACGGTTTTGTTTGCCAATTTTGCTGAAGCACTGGCGGAGGGCAGAGGGAAAGCCCAGGCGGACACCCTGAAACGGACCAAACAGGACATCTCGGCCAACAAACTGGTGGGGGATGCCATTAAGATTGTTGCCTCCGCCGAGCTCCGCAAAGGAGATATGGTTATCGTACGCCAAGGCGAAATGATTCCCGGTGACGGCGAGGTTATCGAGGGTCTGGCTTCGGTGGACGAATCGGCGATTACCGGAGAATCGGCTCCCGTCATTAAGGAGGCGGGCGGGGATTTCAACTCCGTCACTGGCGGCACGAGGGTGGTCAGCGACCAGATTAAGGTCAGAATCACCAGTGACCCCGGAGAGTCCTTCCTGGACCGGATGATCTCCCTGGTGGAAGGGGCCAAACGGCAAAAAACGCCCAATGAAATCGCCTTGTCCACGCTGCTGATCAGCCTGACCATCATCTTCCTAATTGTGGTGGTCACCTTGCGCCCCATAGC
>JAEWAA010000647.1 GCA_023391955.1 Bacillota bacterium
GTCCGCCTGCGCTCTCCAGCTCTTCCAGCGCAGCCTTCTTCAGCGCCTCCAGTTTTTCCTTCATGCGAATCCCTCCATCAATCTGGTTCTGCCCCCGAATTTCGAAAAACAAAAAAAGCCCCTCATCCCGTAGCAAGGGACGAAGCAGCCGTGGTACCACCCTTATTAGACGCAAACGCGAACGGCAGCATAGCGGCCGGGCGTTCCTGCTCCTGCCGGTCAGCCGGGGAACAGACGCATCTCACTCGTATTCGATGTATCGGATCGATTCCGGTCCACTCTACTGGAAACGGGACAATGGCCCGCTGGTTCAAGGGACTGCTCGGGAGCGAACTTCGGCGGTTCCATCACGCGGGGGCGCTCTCAATCTCCGGCGCTCCCTCCCTGTACGGCGGCAACTCGCTTACTCTTCTCCGTCAATGCATTCATGCCATATGAATTTACCGTCTATTATATGCAATGCGCGGCCGGGATGCAAGCCCGGAGTTTGTAACGCATCCTCAACTATATTGTGCATCCGCCGGTTATGTATTATGATGAAGATATTCAAATCACGTATATGTTTTTAAATCACATATGTGATTTATTTGAAGGGATGACTGTTCCTATGTCCGTAAAATCCGCAGAGCGTGTTCTCCGGGTGTTTGAATTATTGGCGCAGCACTGTGCCTCCGGCCTCACCGTTAAGGAAATCAGTGAGGCCCTCTCCTTTCCCCAGAGCAGCACAACCAATCTGATCAGCACCCTTTATGAGGAAGGGTATCTGGAGATCCATCCCTCCAAAAGATACAAGCTGGGAGCCAAGCTAATTCAGTTGGGCAGCTCGGCCAGGGAATCGCTGGATATTGCCGCAATCGGAGCCCCTTATCTCGCCGGACTTATGGAGGTGACGGAGGAAACGGTATTTATGGCGATACTGGCAGGAAAAGATCTGGTGTACGTAGCCAAAATCGACAATAACCGCTCCATTCGCACCACCGCCCGCACAGGCGGCCGCAAGCCTCTGTATTGCACCGGATTGGGCAAGGCCTTCCTGGCTTTTTTGCCGGAGACAGAGAGCAAGGCCCTCCTGGACTCCATTGAGCTGGCGCCCATCACGGCAAACACCATTACCGTCCGCGACGAGCTGGAAACACAGCTTCGGCTGTACCGGGAACAGGGTTATGCCATCGACAACGAGGAAAATGAAGAGGGTTTGTACTGCCTGGCGGCTCCCGTATACGATAGCGGCAGACGGATTCAAGGCGCCATCAGCGTAGCCGGACCAAAAGAAAGAATGCTGCGGCGCAAGGACGGCATTGTGGAGCAGCTGCTTCAGGCAGCAGGGCACATTTCGGCGCGTCTGGGCGGCTGAATCCAAGCAGAACAACCAAGCGGAGGCGGATACGTATGGATGTCGTAAGCATCGGAGAAACCATGGTGCTGTTTACTCCCCGGGAGCAGGGCCAGATGAGATACAGCAGAAGCTATACCTCACGGATTGCAGGAGCGGAGACCAACACCCTCATTGGATTGGCGAAGCTCGGCCACCGCACCGGATGGATCAGCCAGGTCGGGAAGGACGAATTCGGCGCCCAGATTATGGCCGCCGTCCGCGGGGAGGGGGTGGATACCAGTCAGACAGCCGTCCATCCCTCTGCTCCTACAGGGGTTTTTTTTAAGGAACGCCTCCATGAAGCCTCCGTTCGGGTCTATTATTACCGGCAAGGCTCAGCCGCCAGTATGCTGGCTCCGGAGAACATTGACGGGAACTATATCGCCCGTGCCAAATATCTGTATCTGACGGGGATTACGCCAGCCCTTAGCCCAACCTGCCGGGAGGCGGTGTTTCACGCTATCGGGCTGGCTCACAAGCATGGCGTCCAGGTGGTGTTCGATCCGAATCTGCGGCGGAAGCTGTGGGGTGACGAAGAGGCCCGGGAGGTGTTGACCCGGCTTTGCGGGATGGCCGATATCGTGCTGGCCGGCATCAGCGAAGGAACCTTTCTGTTTGGGGATGGGGAAAAATCTGGAGAGCCGTATTTGGCCGAACGGTTTTTGCAGCTTGGCTGCAAAGCCGCCATCCTGAAGCTGGGGGCGGAGGGCGCCTATTATTCCACAGGAATGGAGCAGAAGCTGGTGCCCGGCTTTAAGGTAGACCATGTTGCCGATCCCGTGGGAGCAGGGGACGGCTTCGCCGCTGGCGTGCTCTCCGGTCTGCTTGACGGACTGCCACTGGAGGAAGCCGTCCGCAGAGGCTGCGCCATCGGCGCCGCCGTAGTCACGGTCAACGGCGACATTGAGGGACTGCCGGACAGAGAGCTGCTGGCCGCCTTTATGAGCGGCAGAGGCGAGGATGTGGTCAGGTAAGCTCTTTGCATGAACAAGTAGGATGCATGGAAGAAAAACGGGAAGGGGAGGCGGGGCGAATGCAGGTGGCGTTCCATACGGCAGAGGATTTAAGTGCGGCCGTGGAGCATGTGTTCCGCGAGCTGCCGGTGCTGCTTTATCACAAGCTGGATTCGGTGGCGCCGTACACCGGCTTTCAAAGCCACAACGGAATTGAGATGTATTTCATTGAGAGCGGCAGCGGCGTGTATCTGGCGGGAGACAGAGCCTACCCCTTATCCCCTGGCACCCTGATGATTGTCCGCCCCTTCACCCTGCATAAGGTGCTGCAAACAGACGGTGTCTTCAATATCTGCCGCAGTGTGCTGATGTGGAAGGAATCCCTCCTGAAGGAGCATTGGCCCTCACAGGAGCCCTATCCCCTCGCCCATATGAGCGCGGACTGCTGCAGAATCCAGTTTGATCCCCCTGAAGCAGAGCGGGTCAGCGGCATCTACCGGAGCCTGCAGGAGGAATGGAGCGGGCGGCGGGCCGGCTTCGTCCAGATTATGAGCTGCCTCATCAAAGAGCTTCTGCTGTTGGCCTACCGCAGTTACAAAGAAGAGGACCAGCTTCACCCCGCGCCGAAGCTCCCTGACCTGCCGGAGGAAATTTCCACTCTGGTGCAATACATCGGGGAGCATTTCCAGAGCGAATTGACTCTGGATGCGCTGGGTGAGCGGGTCCACATGAATCCTTCCTACCTGAGCAGCCTGTTTCACAAGCATATGGGGATGACCCTCTCCCGCTTCATCACCGTCAAGCGCCTGCATTACGCCAAGAAGCTGTTGCGGGAGAGTGCCTTATCCGTCACTGATATTGCCTACCAATCCGGCTTTAATCACCATACCTATTTCAACCGGATGTTCAAAAAACAGGAGCGGCTTTCTCCTTTGGCCTACCGGAAGAATGTAGAACGAAGTCTGCCCGGGAACAAAAGGCAGTAGCCCTTGGCTTAACTGTGCCGCCGAACCCTCCTACCATTCAGCCACAGAACCATCCTTATGCCGCCAGACGGGATTGCGCCAGCGGTGGCCGGTTTGCGCCATTTCCTCCACGTACTCCTCCGAGATTTCGATGCCCAGGCCCGGGCCCTGGGGAATGGCTACATATCCGTCCTGGTAGCTGAACACGGCCGGATCCCGGAGATAATCCAGCAGATCATTGCCCTGATTATAATGAATGCCCAGGCTTTGCTCCTGGATAAAGGCGTTATAGGCACCCGCATCCACCTGAAGACAAGCCGCCAGCGCAATCGGCCCCAGCGGACAGTGGGGGGCGACAGCAACATCATAAGCTTCCGCCATGGCAAAAATCTTCTTGCACTCCGTAATCCCGCCTGCATGGGAGAGATCCGGCTGGATGATGTCTACATAACCTTGGGATAAGAGCGTCTTGAAATCCCAACGGGAAAACATCCGCTCCCCTGTGGCGATGGGCGTGCTGCTGTGCATGGCGATATCCCGCAGTGCCTCATTATGCTCGGGCAGCACCGGCTCCTCAATAAACATGAGGTTGTAGGGCTCCAGCTCCTTGGCCAGCACCTTGGCCATAGGCTTGTGCACCCGGCCGTGGAAATCCACCCCAATGCCAAAATC
>JAEWAA010000676.1 GCA_023391955.1 Bacillota bacterium
CGGCGGCAAGGTGGCCCGCAAGGCCGATCAGAAGAATAAAGGGGCGCCGCGCTGGCTCAAGGAAAAGCGGGGCTCCCAGGAATAAGCTGTTGGTTTCATAATAAAAGCGCCAGTCCTTCCCGGCTCAGGGGATAGACTGGCGTTTGTTTTGTTTGCAGACATGGACGGTTACGGCTTCCGTGTTTTCACATAGCTGGGGTAGATGATCGCGCCGGTATCCAGCTTCGCGATTTCCTCCGCTGTCCAGCCGGCAATTTTGTTGGTGCCGGTCACACCGGTAACCTTGATGTTATACTTGCTCTCCAGATACGGATGCAGGGTGCTCCAATCCGACTCCGTCAGCTCCCGCAGCTTTTTCTTGCCTTGGATTTGGCCAAGAATGACACCGATGGACTCCGCGGCCAAGGAGGTATTGGGCTGAATCCGCGCGCTGCCGTAGGCAATGGCGGTGGTGCCCACATTTTTGCCGGCCATCAGCACGTTCTCGTAATTCTTCAGCTGGAAGCTGCGCAGGGGCATGCCGTACTTGTCAGGGCGGCCCATCTCAATCCCCCATTTGTTGGCCTTGAGGCCCTGGAGGTCAAGGGGATATCCGGCGATGCTCACATTGTCGGGGAACATCCGGGCTCCCAGCACATCGGACACCTTCAGCACATAATCCGTTTCATAATGGTTGTATTCCCGGATGTACAGATAGTCGGGGAAGCCGTTCAGCTCCGCATTCTCCCAGCCGGTCATATTCTTCTTGAAGTATTGCAGGATCAGGGGGATTTCCTTTTGACCCAGCTCCTTGGCGGCGGCAATGGAAGCATCGTCGGAGGGGTCCACCTGGTAAATCAGGAAGGCATTGATAATCACTTCCCCGTCCCGCTGGCTCACTGCATTAAGTCCCCGCAAAAAGACGCTGTCGTTGGTAGGCTTGTACCCCCGGGTCACCCCGGTGAGGCCGATGGCGAAGCTTTCGTTGACGGATTCCTTGTACGCGGCCTGGAAACGGGCCCAGTCTACATTCTTGAACTTCATCATCATGCCCGCGCTCATATATTCAATCTGATCCTGGCCGTAGAATTTCTCCAGCCCCGGCAGACGGGTGACCTTCAAGCGGGAAGCCAATGCGGCAAAATCTGAATTTTCCACCCAGTAGGAGGCGGTCAGCTTCTTTTCACTGCCATCTGCCGTTTTATAAATGACGGATTGCACGGCTTCTGTTCCCTGTATTCCCGGGGCAGCAGCCACTTCCTGTATCGTGATGCCCGATTCCATCGGAATGCCGTTGGTCAGCTTGGCGTAATAGGTCTGGAATTCGCCGAGCTTCCGGATCCGTCCGGCACGGAAGCCGTCAAACAGCTCCTTGGCCCGGCCCTGCACCAGCAGCTTGCCGCTGGCATCCCGGGTTTCATCCAGGAACAGCATCTCTCCCTGGATCAATTGTCCGCCGGCCTTGGCCCTGGGGTCGATAACCTTGACGCGTAGTCCTTCATCAGCCGCAGCCCGGGCCAGGTACATCCCTTCCAGCTCGCTGCCGATAATGGCCACATCTACAGTTTCCGAAGGAATGGGTGTTTTGGTAGGGGCAGGTGAGGCGGCAGCCGGACTATGGCTGGATACGGGAGCGGAGCCCGCCGGTGTTTCCGGAGCGGAGGCACTGGTCCCATCCCCGCTGCGGAGCTTGGCATACCCGATGGCGGCTCCTGCCAGAATCACAACCAGAACGGCAAGCAGCCCCCATTTGGGCAAGGTGGACTTCTTTTTTCTGCGCATGTACATCTCCTTTGTTCTTATGTAAATTTGGTTAAAACAGGCGGGGCTCCCCCAAAAGTATTCGGAATTTGCTATAGAGCAGCTCTTCACTTTTGGGGGTCTCCTTTACCACTTACCAGTCTAACATGTTCCACCCACCCCCTCAATCTCTTCTTGCCGCCCGAAACCTTGTAGCATCAACCCCCCACTTCGCGAAGCGGTTCTTGGCCAGAACCACAACAAAGGAGCTGCAAGGCAGTCTCCATATAATCCAAAGCGAGGGAGTGCTCAATTTATGAATACAAAGAAAACGATGAAGGCTATGATTGCTGCAGGACTGGCTGTGTCCATGCTGGCAGGAGGCGGCGCCTCTGCGTTGGCCAATGGCAACGGCAAGGGAAATGGAAACGGTAAGGACCAGGGCAGAAACAATGACAACAAGTATACCAGCCAAGCCAAGGACAACTCCAAAACCAATGGGAACATCAATATTATTCTGAATTTCCCCGATGTCAAAGGGGCTGACGTGGAATGGGCGATGAAATATATTGCCAGTCTGGCTTCCAAACGGGTCTTCGAAGGGTATGAGGATGGCAGCTTCCAGCCCCGTAAGCCCATTACCCGC
This sequence comes from Bacillota bacterium, assembly GCA_023391955.1. Classification (GTDB taxonomy): domain Bacteria; phylum Bacillota; class Bacilli; order Paenibacillales; family NBRC-103111; genus Paenibacillus_AR. Next base: position 2,366 of record JAEWAA010000676.1, read on the forward strand.
ATTGAAGCGCTGACAGCGGCTGTCCGCCTGATGGGTCTGCGTGAGAAAGCCGAGTCACAGGAGGAAATGAACTCCAATCTGAATTTTAAGGATGCGGATCTGATCAAAAGGCAGTATGGCTGGGCAACCGGTTATGTGGCGGTAGCTGCTGAGAATGACCTGTTCCTGGAGACCGATGACAAGATCCAGCCGGAGAAGCCGGCCGACCGCTTATGGGCCACTACACTTCTGGTCAAAGCCCTGAAGCTGGATGCGGAAGCCAAGGCCAGAATGAACGACAAGCTGACCTTCCGGGATGCCAACCAGATTCCCGCAGGCTCTGTAGGTTATGTTAAGGTCGCCTTGGAAAAAGGCCTCATCGATGGTTATGAGGACAACACCTTCCGTCCGGAACGCCCTGTGACCCGGGCTGAGCTGGCAGCTCTTTTGGACCGCACCGGTGAGCAGCTTCCCGGCAATGGCTCCGGACAGGACCAAACTCTGGTAACCGGCAAGCTGTCCGCCGCTCCTGCCGGCAACGTGCTTCTGGTAGAGAAGGACGGGCAAACCGTTTCTGTAGTGGTTGACGCCAACGCCTTTATTTACCGCAACGGAACCCGGGTGGCTTTGAATGCCCTGGTGGCAGGTGATACGCTGAAAATCCGCACCTACAATGGCACTGCACTTTTTGTAGAGGTGACCAGTGCGGTAACGAATCCGACCTTTAGTGTTATCGGGCTTTATAAGGACATGACACTGACTCCTGAAGGTAAAATTGCCACCATCAAGATTGCCCAAACCGTAAGCGGCACTGTCCAAGAGGCGGTATATAATGTGGCACCGACAGTTACCATTACCGGAGGCAGCCTTCCTGCTGCAGACCGTGTGGTAGAGCTGAAGGGCTCCAACGCCCTGGTTACCGAGATCAAAATCCATTAATTCCGGTCCTGCCTCAATATATTCCGCGCTTGCATGCGCCCCCGATAACCGCTAAAGTAAGATAGCAATGATTGAGCTTATGAGCGGAGGAGAGGGCTTGCATGCCGGATCAAAAAGAACATTCCAGCGCCAATGAGAAGGCGTGGAACAACAGTACCTATGAGGCCTGGATCAGCCGCTTCGGCTCTGTGGAGCAGGCGGCGGCGCGAATTAAGGCGAATCCCGCCGCCCGGCTGAAGGGCCTATATGGGTACATGGGAGATATGAACGGGAAAAAGGCTGCCAACCTGCTGGGTTCCCACGGGTCCAAGGCAATCGCGATGGCGTTATTGGGCGCAGCCTCCACGGTGGTGGATATATCCGAGCAGAATGCCCGGTTCGCCCGGGAGCTGGCCCGTGAAGCCGGAGTCCCTCTGCACTATGTGGTATCCGATGTGCTGGAGCTGCCCCCGGAGGAAATAAGCGGCGACTATGATCTGGTGCTGATGGAAGGGGGAATCCTCCATTATTTTACCGATCTTGAGCCACTGATGAAGCTGGTTGGGGGACTTCTGAAGCCGGGAGGACGGCTGGTGCTCCAGGATTTCCATCCCGTCACCATGAAGCTCATCACCTCCAGGGGAACCACAGCCAACATCCGCAAGCATAAGGTGACAGGGGATTATTTCGATACCTCCATCAAAGAGGTGGATGTGGCTTACGGCAAGTTTTTGCCAGAGGAGGAGCAGATGCAGCTGCCTAAGGCGAAGGTCCGTTATTGGAATCTTGGGGAAATTGTCACGGCAGCAGCCCAGTCGGGGCTGATCATCCGTCATCTGGTGGAGGAGCCCAACCAGTCCTCAGAGATATTCGACAAAGGTATCCCCAAAATGTTCACATTGGTGGCGGACAAACCCGCCAATCAGTAAAACAGCCTCCTTCGGGAGGTTGTTTTTTCGGTTTTGTCCAGGGAAACAATAAAAAAACCGTCTGAACTTTCGCTCGAAGCGAAGATCCGGACGGTTTTTTATCAATTGGATACTTCCTTATTTAACGGCCGCTTTTTCCAAATCCTGTACACCGCTGTGGATCAGGTCAAACAGATGCTCCACATTGGCTTCCTCAATGCAAGAGAAGGCTACACGCAGGTCAGTTTCACCCAATGCGATGGTGCCTACGCCGTATTGGTCCAGGAGATGCAGACGAAGCTGCTCGGCGGTTACGGTTTTGAGCTTGAGGCACATAAAGTACCCGGAGTTGAAGGGATAATAATCCCATGCCTCTCCGTACTTGCCGGAATCCAGCACAGCCTTGACCTTGTTGGCCCGGCCCTTCATGATCTGGTACTTCTCCGCCCGCTGGAGATCGAAGTCCGGGGATTGGAGAGCCTTCAGCACGAAGGTTTGGGACGGGTGCGGGCCGCTGGAGATGGTCGCCCGGATGATGCCCATGGTTTTTTGCTCCAGAGCAGCCAGAACCGCTTCATTGGGATCGGCATAGGTAATGAAGCCTACGCGGAAGCCCCACACATACTCTTCCTTGGTGGCGCCGTCTACCTTAATTGCCAGCACCCGGGGATGCAGACCGGCCAAGGAGCCGTACAGGGACTCGTGGAGGGAGTCCTCGAAGAACAGTCCGAAGTAAGCGTCGTCGGTAACTACTACCACATTAATGCCGGCTTCCGCACCTGCCTTGACGGCTTCCACAATTTTGCGGCCTTCTTCGGCGCCGGGGGTGTAGCCGGTAGGGTTGTTGGGGAAGTTCAGCACCACGATGGCCTTGCCCTTTTCCTTCTGGGCGAGAATGGCATCCTTCAGACCCGCATCATTGAACTTTCTATCCTCATTATAAAGGGGATAGTAGACCATTTCCGCACCGCGGCGGATGGAGAAGGTCAGCTCATAGTTCTCCCAGTTCTTGTCCGGGATAATCACAGCATCGCCGGGACCCGCGAACAGGTCGGCTACAATGGACAGACCATGGGTCAGCGCATTGGTGACGATGGGGTTGCCGTAGCTTTTGCCGGAGAGGGACGGGTTCTCCACCAAGAGCTTGCTTCTCCAGGCGGTACGCAGCTCGGGTTTGCCGGCAGGAGGAGCGTACTCGTAGAGGTCCTTGGGTGCGTAAGCGGAGAGCGTGTCCTGTATCACCTTCAAATGCATAGGCTGTCCATTTTCCAAAGCGGTGCCGATGGTGGCATTGTATGTTTTGGCCTTGGCTTTGGCTTCGGCGGACTGGCTCAGGATTCCGTCCTTGGGAAAATAGATGAGCTTGCCCAGATCGGAGAGCATTTCGTAAAGATGCGGGCTGTTCTTCTCAATGGTTTCGTTCAGCTTTTGGGCCAGAGGGTGCATGGGGGTCATCCTTCCTCAAATTGGTATACACATTGTCAAATATTATACCACCTGCCCACCGATTCCGTCACCCTAAAGAAAATGTGAAGAAATGAAGTGATATGGTAATTTCGTTCGAAATATGGTACCATATGAACGTATGGAAAGTTTGAATGAACATGAATGAACCTGTTTGAAACCGGAATGAAGTTTATCAGCCGGTTTTACCGGTATGACCTTTGAATGACCATATCTAAGGAGGAATTGCTGTTATGGAAATCCGCTACTCCAATCATCCCCAAGACGTGAAAAAGTACGACACAGAAGAGCTGCGCCACCACTTTCTGATTCAAAGCCTGTTTGTACCGGGCGAGCTGAAGCTGGTATACAGCCATAATGACCGCTTTATTACCGGCTCTGCCGTGCCTGTTAAGGAAGCCATCAAGCTGGAAGCCGACGCCAAGGACATGGGCGCTCCCTTCTTCCTGGCCCGCCGCGAGCTGGGCATCATCAATATTGGCGCCAAGGGCACCGTTAAGGTGGACGGCACCGCATACGAGCTGGACAACAAGGATTGCCTGTATGTTGGTCTGGGCGCAGAGGAAGTGCTGTTCGAAAGCGCTGATGCCGCTAACCCGGCCAAGTTCTACCTGAACTCCACTCCGGCCCACAAGCAATACCCGACCGTGAAGGCTGCTCAGAAGGATGCCAACCCGCGTCACCTGGGTTCCATCGAAACCTCCAACGAACGCACCATTTATCAATACATCCACGAGAAGGGCATCCAAAGCTGTCAGCTGGTTATGGGCCTGACTCAGCTGGATCCGGGCAACATGTGGAATACCATGCCTTGCCACACCCATGAGCGCCGTATGGAAGTTTATCTGTACTTCGATATGCCGGAAAACGGCGTTGTGTTCCACATGATGGGCCAACCTACCGAAACCCGCCACATCATCATGCGCAACCAGGAAGCGGTTATCTCCCCGAGCTGGTCCATCCACTCCGGCGTAGGTACTGCCGCTTATACCTTCATCTGGGGTATGGCTGGCGAAAACCAAGCATTCGACGACATGGACGGCGTACCGATGACCGAAATCCGGTAATCTGTAGTCAAAAGTTTTATCTGCGGAGCTCCGCGGCCCTTGTGGCTGCAGGGCTCCTTTTGTTTTGTGCGGGAGAAGCTGATTTGGTTGGGTAGCCGGAGTTTTTGGAGGGGAGAGCAGGAGAGAGTGGAGAGAGCAGATGAAGCTGCGCGTTGAGAATTTTAACGGAACTGAGAGAACCTTAGCCGGGGATTTTAGCTCAAATTGGAATGTAACGGAACTACGCGGCTCTTAGCGCCACCAAAAGAGAGATTACGGCTGCATTTTGGCCGCTAAGGGTTTGTGAGTTCCGTTACAGATTTGACAGGGCCGAATTTAGCGGCTAAGAGTCTCCTAGTTCCGTTACAGCGAAGCCAGGGCTGCTTGGGTTGAGAGTTACAGGCTGGCCCCCATGAAGCAGATTTCCCCTTGACTTGGGACACTGGAATGGTATCCTTTGGGAGAAAGATGTGAAAGCGTATCAATCCAAAACGAACAGGAGACCTGTACATGTCCGTTTATGAAGCGAAGGCAGGCGAATTTCAAGGCGAAAAAGCGGTCTGGTTAAAGGCCGGCAAATACGAAGCGGCGATTCTGCCCGAATACGGCGGCAATCTGGTAGCGTTCCGGGATGTGGAAAAGGGGTACCGGTTCCTGCATGAGCCGGCGGAAGGCGGCATGGAGAATTTCAAAGCCCATCCGGCCATTTACGGGATTCCCGTATTGTTCCCGCCCAACCGCTACGAGGACGGCAAGTTCCCGTGGAACGGCAAGATGTATCAGCTTCCCATCAACAGCCCCAGGGACAATAATCATATCCACGGCTTTGTCCATACCATTCCCTGGACAGTGGAGCATGTTGGCGTACACGGCAGTGAAAGCGTCGTAACCGTAGCCGTTACGGTGCGTGAGGGCCATCCCGTTTACCAGTATCTTCCCTTTGATTTTACTATCCGCCTGACCTATGCCCTCAGCGCAGAAGGCGGCTTGGCGCAGCATCTGTTTATCCGCAATGACGGGGATGTTTCCATGCCCTGCCTTCTGGCGTTCCATACGGCAGTAAGTGTGCCTTTTGCACCGGAAAGCGCAGCGGCGGATTATCTGGTGAAGGTCACTATCGGCGAACGCTGGGAAATGTCCGGCCGTACGCTTCCTACAGGCGGTAAGCTTCCCCTGTCGGCGGAGGAGACCGCTCTGCAGGGAGAAGGCGTGAACCCCTTTGCCATTCCGCTGGACAACCACTATACGGTCAAGCCCCAGAACGGCCGCAACTTCATGGAGCTGACGGACAAAAAAGAAGGAATTACCCTGGTGTACGACGCGGGGACCTCCTACAAACAATGGATGCTTTACAACAACGGAGCCCGGGAAGGTTTCTTCTGCCCCGAACCCCAGATCAACCTGGTGAATGCCCCCAACACCGGCCTTCCTGCCGAGGAAATCGGCCTGTTTGGGCTCGAGCCCGGCGAAATTTGGGAAGAACGGGCGCGGCTTTATGTAAAATAAAATTAAAAGCCCGAAGCAAGCTCCAGGGTCTGTCTGACGGAGTTCTGGTGAATCCATTTTCAGCAGCAACATGAACGGGAGGGATAGGTTGGCTTGAGGGCGAGTTTTTTGTTGGTCTTGACACCTTAACAAACAAATTCAATCAAGGCCAACAAAACGTGTTTGAGCTTCCAAGCCAAGCCTATCCCGGTAGTACATGTTGCCCAGTGAATATGGATTCACTGATTTTCTTTGGTCAGACTAGCTCCAGGGCGCTTCGGGCTTTTTTTGGCGTCTATTCCACCGTCCCGGAGTGTGGAGCATAGGCACGCATCAGCCCTGCAGTAGCAGCGTCGTCAGGCCTGCCCCGTTCCTCCAGGCGGCTGATCATGATCTCCCTGCGGGCTTCGGAGAGATTCTGGCCGAATTTGAATTTGGCGGTGATCTCCTCTATGGATATGCGCACGACGGCTACCGCCTTCAGCATCTGCTTGTAGCGGGAATCCTCCGGATCGATGGGGGCATATCCGCCTTCCGGCTGCAGCTTTTCCATCAGGGCGGTTAAGGCGGAAGCCTTCTCTGCCGGGTCCGTGACCACATCGGCCAATCCTTTAATATGGACCGACTTGAAGAAGGCGGTTGCGGGGCATGCCACAGGCGAATCGCTGAAGGTGGATGGGATAATGGCGTACTCCTTGGCTACCGCGAAGGTAACCTGGCGGGTCCGGGCAAGGTCGTCCATTTTCTCCCCCTTGGCCGAACCGTGAAAATAGATGGCTCCGCCGGTGTAGGCATAATTCAGCGGCTTCATGTGTGGCCACCCGTCGGGACCCATTACCCCGAGAAAGCCATAGGAAGCCTCCGCCAAAAAGGCGTCGATTTCCTCCCGGCTTTGAACATCAAATTCTTCTCTTCTCATATTAGCAGACCCCCTTGATCCGGATGGATTAAATGATAATAAGCGGAGGCACGCAAATGCTTCATATCTCCAATTTCATTATACCGGTTTTGGTTATGCTTCCCAGTGTGAGTTTTATGTTTTTGTCTCCCCGGAATGTGCCGGCCCCCGACGGAAAGCGGGTCCACCCGGTGTTAACCGCTGCGGAGGCTGCAGGACGTGTGGGCACTGTGGCGCTGCCCCTTTTTTATCCGGCCCATATGGAACATTGGTACGACGCCGTCGCCCTCGGGGGGATGGCCGTATGTCTGCTGCTGTATTACGCCGTTTGGATGGTTTATTACCAGCGCGGCAGGGATTTCGCCCGGTTATTCGCCCCGTTATGGGGGATTCCCGTACCGCTGGCCGTGTTCCCGTCCATATATTTTCTTCTTGCAGCCGTTCTTCTGCACGCGGTGCCGCTGCTTGTGGCCGGTCTGATCTTCGGCGCCGCACATATTGCTGTCAGCCTGCAAACCTACCGCCGTACAGTCAGGTAATATTCGGAAAACCCAGCCAAGCGAGCCAGATGGTTTGACAAACGGGGGGATCCGTATTATTGTTTAATTAAACATTTAGACAATAATCTAATTATATGATCTGGAAAGGGCTGATGAAGATTGAAAAAACAAGCGGCACTTTTATCCTTATCCTTGCTCGTCGCCTCCAGTTTGTCCATACCCGCAGGTGTTCTGGGCGCAGCTGAAGCTCCTGCTTCCGCATCGGCAGGAAGCCTCTCTCTCTCCGCCTCCCCGCATGAGCAAAATACCCTGGTTCCCCTGCGTTATGGGGCGGAGCTGCTGGGTGCACGGGTGGAATGGAACGAAGCGGAACGGAGTGCCACAGCCTCCAGAGGCTCCTCGGTGCTGAAGGTGTGGATTGACTCTGCGGAAGCGGAGCTAAACGGGGCAAAAATCCATCTTGGCGCACCTGTCCGCCTGGTGAATGAACAGACGGTGCTGCCTCTTGCGGCTTTGGAGCAATTCGCCCAGCTGGCACTGGATGGAAGCGGACAGCAACCGGTGGCCCAGGATGACCTGACGTTGAAGGCAACCGCCTATGTTTATCATCTCCTTACCGGCAACGGGGAGCAGCTGGCAGCCGGTACCTCTCCGAATCTGCTAAAAGCCTTCTGAGCCAA
>JAEWAA010000679.1 GCA_023391955.1 Bacillota bacterium
TAGCGTGGCTCAGATTCGTTACGTTGGCAAACAGCCGATTTTTCGCTATATAAGTGCTGTGAGATTCGTTAGAATCTCCCACGGCCCAGCGCCCAGCGCCAGAGATGAAAATGCCGGGGCAGACGCAGCATTTTCGTATAATGCTTCCGGTGGGCACGTGGCTTCAAGATGCCCTCCCTCCGGTATCATTTGCTGTTGGACCGCTGCTGGTGGACCGCCGCCCTGCCTGACGGGTCCAACCATGTGGTGATGGTGGATATGAATCTCTGGTATGTTGTGTTCTACGCACTGTTTCAATGAATAAGCCGCCGCCCCAATGGACGACGGCCGTTTTAACCCTCCTGCTGCTTGCTGTGCTTCCGGTCCGGGAACCGGTACACGGGAAAATTAACGGAATACATCACACACAGCACCCGCACCAGGAAGGTGATCAGAAGGCAACTGTACATAGCGAAGGTAACAGGGACATAATCATGGATCAGCGCCAGGCTCCCCGCCCCCAGAATGGAGGCCACTGCATAAACCTCCTTGCGGAAAACATAAGGAATCTCCCGGCTGAACACATCCCGCACCACACCGCCGCCGATTCCGGTAATCAGCCCCATAGAGAGGATGATGAAGGGCTCGTCGTAACCCAGGCCGATGGCCGCTTTGGCCCCTACCGCAGTAAACACACCCAGCCCCACGGCGTCGGAGACCATCAGAAGATTGTTAAAACGGCTGATATACGGGTAAAATACCCACGTCAGCAAACCGGCCGCCAGACTGGCACCGAAATACTTGGGCTCCACAAAAGCGACAGGCGGAATGACCCCGATGAGCAGGTCCCGGACAATACCGCCGCCAAGGGAGGTAGCCACACAAAGGCTGGTGACCCCGAACAGGTCCATCTCCTTCTGAATGCCTACTACAGCCCCGGAAATTCCGGCCGCGACGATGCCCAAATAAATAAAAATCTCAATTAGCTGCATGATTGCAACGTATCCCCTCTACTCTTCATTCCTGCCTATTGTAACCGAAATCGTCCACTGGTGGAATACGCCGGAAAAAACTGCTCACAACCTGTTCACATTATGTATTGTTCACGTTAACATATTTGTAGTAAACTTGTAGATGTGCAATCGCAAAAAAACCATATTTTAACGAAGGTGGCCTAGGATCAATATGAAACCTTTTCTGGATGAAAATTTCCTCTTGTCCAACGAAACGGCTGTAAAGCTCTATCATGACTATGCCAAGAACATGCCGATTATCGATTATCACTGCCATTTGAGCCCGCAAGAAATCTATGAGAACAAAACCTACAAGAACATCACCGAGGTTTGGCTGGGCGGCGACCACTACAAGTGGAGAGCCATGCGCTCCAACGGTGTGGAAGAACGTTATGTAACCGGCGATGCACCGGATTACGAGAAATTCCTGGCCTACGTCAAGACCTGCTCCACCGCCATCGGCAACCCGCTGTACCACTGGTCCCACCTGGAGCTGCAGCGCTTCTTCGGCATCTATGATGTGCTGAACGAGCAGAATGCCCCTGCCATCTGGGAAAAAGCCAATGCCAAGCTGACCGGCGAAGGCTTCGGCGCCCGTGACCTGATCGTAAACTCCAACGTCAAAGTGGTCTGCACCACTGACGATCCTGTAGATTCCCTGGAATACCATCTGAAGCTGAAGGAAGATACCTCCTTCCCTGTGGCGGTTCTGCCTTCCTTCCGTCCCGACAAGTCGCTGGAAATCAACCGCGCTACCTTCCTGCCGTGGCTGGGCAAGCTGGGCGAGGTTGTCGGCGCTCCGATCAACTCCTATGAAGACCTGCTGAACGCACTCGAATCCCGTGTGCAATTCTTCCATGACGCCGGCTGTCTGGTTTCCGACCATGCTCTGGATTATGTGCCGTACGCACCGACCTCCCGTGAGGAAGCCGGTTACGTGTTTGCCAAGGCCCTTCAAGGCAACCCGGTGAGCGAAGAGGACGAAAAGAAATACAAAGCTTACACCCTGATCTTCCTGGGCAAGCTGTATGCTGAACACGGCTGGGCGATGCAGTACCACATCAATGCCGGCCGCAACAACAACACCGTTATGTTCAACAAGTTGGGCCCGGACACCGGTTATGACTCCATGAACGACAGCAGCGTGGCTTACCCGCTGAGCCGTTTGCTGGATGCCATCGACCAAGAAGGCGGTCTGCCCAAGACCATCCTGTACTCCCTGCATCCAAAGGATATGCCTGCATTGGGAACCCTGATGGGCGCATTCCAAGGCGGCGGCGTAGCCGGCAAGATCCAACTGGGCTCCGCATGGTGGTTCCTGGATACCAAAGAAGGTATGATCCACCAAATGAAGACACTGGGCGACCTGGGTCTCCTGAGCCGCTTCGTGGGTATGCTGACCGACTCCCGCAGCTTCCTGTCCTATACCCGCCACGAATATTTCCGCCGGATTCTGTGCAATCTGTTCGGCGAATGGGTAGAAAACGGCGAGTTCCCCGCGGACATCGAGCTTCTGGGCGGCATCGTCTCCGATATCTCCTACAATAACGCGAAGAACTACTTCGGCTTCCCGTCCCTGCAATAGTCCATTTTTACACGGGCTGCTTGTTCCAAGCCACCGGTGCCTATAGGCGCCGGTGGCTTTTTTGCACTGCCTTCTTGACAGAAAGGATCTTTGCTTATATAGTTAGTTATATGAGTAATGAACCAACTAAGTAATGAGGATGTGAAGGCATGATTGATGACAGCAAGCCCATCTTCCTGCAGATTGCCGAACGCATCGAAGATGACATTCTGGAGGGTCTCCTGCCTGAGGAATCCCAAGTACCTTCCACCAACCAGTTTGCAGCCTTTTACCATATCAATCCGGCAACGGCCGCCAAGGGAGTCAATCTGCTGGTGGATCAGGGAATTCTGTACAAGAAACGGGGGATCGGCATGT
>JAEWAA010000685.1 GCA_023391955.1 Bacillota bacterium
TCCCCAGCGGCTATGCTCCCCAGTGCTTTCCTCGATCCACCCGGCCGGGATAATTTCTTCACCCTTCCAGATGCCTCCGTCCGCATACAGCTGTCCCAGTTTCGCCATATCCATAGGCGTCAGGAAAAGTCCCCAGCTTGCCGTATTGATTCCTTGCGGGTCAACGACCCATCCGGTTGTGTTCCTATCATTCATAACGGCATGATGCTCTTCTTCATTGCGCAGCACCACATTGTGCGGAACCTGGATACCCAACGGTGAGAAGAGATGCTCCGTCGCAAACGCCAATATGGATGTTCCCGCCGCTTTTGCCAGAATGCCGGATAAGATGTGGGTTCCCACGATGGGAGAATACATAAATTCGCCGATCGGCCTATTCCCTCCCAATAAATCCAAGGCAGCGTTCACCCAATTTTCGCTCGCAAAAAACTCTTGGTAAGGTTCCAACTCGTATTTATAGGGAGCCGTCATGGTCAGCAAATGTTTGATGGTCACGTTTTGGATGGTCGTTTCCCCTGCTTTCACCACATAGTCCGGGAAAAAGTCCAATACCCTCTGGTCCGCACTCCGTATCAGGCCTTTACCGATGGCGATTCCAATCAACGCGGAGAAAACACTGTTGGTTACCGAAAACACATGAAGGGCGTTACCTGCGGTATAACCGTTGAAGTATTGCTCCCAGCACGTGATGCCGTTTTTTTGCACAACAATCCCTGTGATATTGCCATACTCCCTGCTAATTGTCTGTTCAAGCTCCTTCATTCTCGTCTCATCCATACCATTCATTCCTCCCAAGCGATAAATATTACCTACATGAAAATGGTATATTGATTAAAAATGCTTTTCAAGGCCTATTAAAAAATTTATTGGCTGAGGAGGATCCAAGGGTCAAAATCGTCTCACGCCAAAAAAGCCGCTAACCTTTGGGAAAGTCCCCAGCGTTAACGGCCTTCTGTTCATTTTCCCCTTGGATACGGCAATTACCTGATGTTCCTGACTACCACGGGATATATCTGTTCCACGAAAATTGAATAGCCCTTGCCTGTTAAATGAGAAAATGGGTCATTTTGGAGTGTCCCTTCGGTGCCTAATACACCCTCCAGGAAATTAGGGATCAGATCGGTTTGAAAATCCCGGGACAACCGTGCGTACATCTCATAAAAATCATTGCTTAATGTGACACCGCCTTTTTGGGCGATGGTTTGGAGCTTCTCTTCCAGCCCGGAATCATCCGGATAACCTTGGTATCCGACGATAATGACCTGAGCTCCGGCACTCCTCGAACGTTCAATCATCTCTGCAAAGTTATGATAAATCTCCCCGATGCTGGAGCCTCTTCTCAAGTCGGCCACACCAAAAAGGAGAATAACGATATCTGGTTGAAGCTCCGCTAATGCATCCCCCAGCCTTGCTGCACCGTCCTTCGAGGTGTTTCCATTAATCCCCTTATTAATCACTCTGCAGGGGTAGCCGTTGGAAGTTAGCTTATTCTCCAATTGGGCCGGGTAGGCTTCATTCCGTTCTACTCCTGCGCCGTATGTGTTGCTGTCTCCTATTGCCAGAATGGTTGTGTTTGTTCTCATAGCAGCACCTCATATGATCTGTCTGTTATGTGCCTGAGATTCTAACGAATGTCACAGGCCTTATTTGGCGGAAATCAACTGGTTTGAAAATGTAACGAATGTGAGCCGACACCAGGCCTACACCAGACCTGCACCCAACTACTCTTCTATTTTCCAAATCACATTTTCCCCGTGGTTCTTGCCCCAATCGTACATCGCCCGCAATAGGGGCATCAAGCTTTGGCCATATTCCGAGAGGGAATATTCCACCCGCGGCGGCACCTCGGCATATATCTTGCGCTGGATCAGCTGGTCTTCCTCCAGCTCACGCAGCTGGTTGGTCAATATTTTTTGAGTTACGTGGGGGATCAGACGCTTCAGCTCGCTGAACCGCTTGGTGCCTTCCAGCCCAAGATGCCATAATATGATGAGCTTCCATTTGCCGCCTATTACAGCAAGAGTCAACTCCTTCTCGCAGTTGATTTCCTTCAAATTGATGCGTTCCTTCACCTCGGCGGCCATGAACCAGGTCTCCCCTCATCTTTTTTTCGGACGAATTTAGAATATCTCTTCATACTACACTACAGCAGGCCGCGGATGCAAAAAGGAAAAACCAACATACCCATGCAAAAAAACCGGAATCCCCATCAATCAGGAATCCCGGTCCTCGCTTCGCTTATTCCAGATTGGCATGTCTGCTGAACATATCCGAACCGGAGACGCCTTTCTTATCCATCAATAGTAACACCAGGGTGTCCAGTCCCAATAAGAGTCCTTGCTCGAACAGCGCCCCCATGGGCTGGATGGTGAACATAGCGCCGGAGGAAGCTGTGTCCTCCTTTGCGGAAGCCGGGATTCGAACGGTAACACCCGCCAATTGCCCGATGGAGGATTGGGGCTTAATTGTCACGAGCCCAATCCTTGCTCCCACGCTTGCAGCCTTTTTGGCCATCAGCAGCAAACTTCCCGTTTCACCCGACCCCGAGCACAGCAGCAGCATATCCTTCGGGCCAATTCCCGGAGTAACCGTCTCCCCCGCCGTATAGGCCTGCAATCCCATTTGCATCAGCCGCATGGCAAAAGCCTTGCCCATCAAACCGGACCGGCCTGCCCCGGCAACGAATATTTTCTCGGACTGGAGAATCTGTTCGGCCATAGCCTGCATTTCCACATTGTCGAGTTGGCTAAGGGTCTGTTCAAGCTCCTTCAAGATATGTGCTGCATATTGTCTGCCTCTCATGCCCCTTACCCTTGTTTGATCAGCCGCTGAATTTCGGAAGCAACTGCAGCCTTGTCCGCCGCTCCGGTAATTCCGCCGCCTACAATAACCAGATCCGGGTTGGCCTTGATCACCTCGGGCAGGGTTTCCAGCTTGATGCCGCCGGCAACAGCGGTTTTCGCGTGGGTCACTGCACGTTTGATGGTTTGCAGATCCTCGAAAGGATTTTCTCCGGCAGCCTGCTGGTCATAACCGGTGTGTACACATATATAATCCACACCCAGCGCATCCACCTCACGTGCACGTTTCTCCAGATCCGCCACATTTATCATATCCACCAGAATTTTCTTATTTTGCTTCTTGGCTTCCTCGACTGCACCTTTGATGGTCATATCATTGGTTGCACCCAGGACTGTGACCAGATCCGCTCCCGCCTCGGCCGCCTTCATGATTTCATAGCCGCCTGCGTCCATAATTTTCAAGTCCGCCAGCACCTCCAGATGGGGGAAGGCTTCTTTCATTGCTTTTACCGCATGAAGCCCTTCGTTAATAACAATAGGTGTGCCGATTTCCACGATGTCCACATATTGTTCCACCTCTTTCACGAGGGCGATTCCGTCCGGGATATTGACCAGATCCAAGGCCAGCTGCAATTTCATATGAGTAGTCTCCTTTGTTGTTGGATTGTGAAGGGAATAGCCCGCTTTACTCCATTATTGTAGAGTCGAACCTTCCGGTGGGGAAGTACGCACTTTGAAGTGGTGTAGTTACCTGGACGAAACCATGGGGCCTTTTTCCGCACAAAAAAACCCTCCCGATCAAGGGAGGGCACAGCTTATTGTGGTCTATTGGCTTTTGCCTATTTCATCAATTGGTCCCGGTCTTCTGCCATGGGAGGTTTTTCGAACCAGCCTCTTTCCAGCATCAGCTCTGCTCCATCCTCGGAGTACAGCAGCTGCTCGGCGATGAGCTTCAGGTATTGGGCGGATAGATCTCTTCTCATACAGACGGCTTGTCCGGCGCCGTAGAAGCCGACTGCAGCGGATGCTAAAAACCCGGTATGAAACATAATGAGCTTATCCGAAAAAGGGGATATGGTGGAGTCGGTCACCATGGACTCCCAGGAGATCGGGAAATTCAGATTGCTCTCCAGAAAAAAGTTATTGAACACTTCCGTGATTTTGGTGGAAAGCTCCAAGCCTCGCTGCAGAAACTTCTTCAGCTTTTTATCCTGGGCGACCTGGGCGAAGGCCATGGAAATCGCCTTGCTCAAATAGGTTTTGTTCATATTGAAGGTAATGTTGCTGATTTCAATGGAGCTTAGCGTACGCCGTTTGCCTAGCCAGCCTGTCATGAAGTTTTTGTCCGCATAGTCGGGGAACTCGGAAGAGTAGATATACGGAGGCCGGGTATACAGCCCCTTGGACAACGAAACATCCATAATCCGGTTGTACAGCTCGATGGTTTCCTTCACACATTCCGAATAATAATCCCGGATATCCGTCCGGGACGAAACCTGCAGGGAGATGGCGTATCCGGTCATTCCATGGTTGGTCATAATCAGCAGGTAATTGAGAAAAAGCGCGTCCAAAAACAACCGGGGAGCTTTAAGATTTACATCCTGCTCCGTAAATCCATACGGAACGGGGAAACCTTCGCCGGTGAGAAATCCGCTGATTTTGCGTACATGCTCCTCCGACAAGCCGAGACTGCTTTCGTAGATAGCTTTAATCTCCGGATCCTCTATCACCTGCAGGGCATATTTGCTGAAGCAAATCGACATGGTATCGTTCATGTACTGCGTCCACAATGCGGCAATTTCCGTTGAGGTGAGGATGCTGGTACTGCGTTGGTCCATACGGGAAGCCCTCCAGTTGGCTAAAGGAAGACAGCAACCGCCTTCAATCTGCTGTCCGATCAACATTCCCTGTTAGGATGCGCTTATTCGCGCAAATTATTCATAAATTTGGAAAAGGAAGAAGTGATCATCCATCAAACCCGGAGCGACCCGCGGAAACCTCTGGCCCCATAATACGAATCCGCCCCGTTATGATAAATAAACACCTGTCCATAGCGGAAATCCCCGAAAATAGCGCCTCCCAGCTTGCGGATCTCCGGGGGAGTCAACAGCCAGCTGGAGGTTTTGGCATCGAACTTGCCCAGCTTCTGCAGGTCACGGAATTGGCCTTCCGTCAGGATCTCAATCCCCATATCCGCCGCCATTCCCATTGCACTGTTTTCCGGCTTGTTTTGCTTCCGGGCGTTCAAGGCCTCGTGGTCATAACACACACTTCTGCGTCCGCTGGGGCTCTCCGGCGAACAGTCCATGAAGATCAACTCACCTGTTGCCTCATCGTACCCCACCACATCAGGTTCCCCGTCGGTCCTCTCCATTTCATGGAGCGACCAGAGCTTGACCGCAGCCGCTTCCAGCTTCCGCTGTACCTGGGACCATTCCAGCCCTTCGTGACGGTTCAGGTTTTTCTCAAACCGGACTTTTAAGATCCCTAACAGCTCTTCCTGCTGCTCCACGGATAATGCCTTCTTTTCATTCGCCACGATAATCCCTCCGTTTGTAAGTTTCCTATATGTTCTGCATCAGAGCCTCAAACATACGGTTTTACGCAAAAATTCCAATTCCGCCTCACGACACGCACCGGATTGGGGAAGGGGTGCTTCTCCTTTTTATACCCAAAAGAATAAGACCTATATAAATAACGATAGCAACCGAATCCAATAACGCACCGCCAAACGCAGAAGCATCTAGAAGAATCATTACACTAAGAATAACCAGCAGCCGGACAAGCAGAATCGAAACGATCATCCCAGCGGCAAAATACACTTTCGAAGGCTCCCGCACGATGGACATCAACAGGAAAGCGAAGCCAAAAATCAGATTTTCCGCGGTGATAATATGCCATACATACGTGAATACGATGCGGGTCTCTACGGTTACGGACTCCATATTCAATTTGGGCAGCTCGACAGACTGTCCGTTCCAGGCATGGGTCACTGCGAACAAAACGGCCAATATTCCGGCAATAAAATAATAGGGATTCCTAATCCTGATGGCCATCACATCCCTCCTCCATTATGAGCGGTTCCTTCCCCCGGATATTCTGATAAATATTCCGGACAGTCTCTGCCAGCTGGCGGTCGCTTTCCGGATTCAGGTTCCTTAACGTTTCGGCTGTTGCTTGGAGTAGTCCACTGATGTTTTCCAGGTGCTCGATCTTCTTCTGTATTACCGTATTTTTGGCGTCCAGAAAGGAAGCCAGTTCCTCGCAATCAGCAGGATCAATCTGCTCCATTCTGTGAAAATGAAACTTCCCTTTGATTTCCTCCAGGGTAAAATCCGCGTATTGCAAAATTTGAATGTTCATCAAATCAATCAGGTGGTTCTTCGAATAACGGCGGTAACGGTTTTCCTCACGTGTAGGCGATACGATTCCCTTACGGTCATAATACCGGAGCGTATCCTTGGGAATCTGGAGCAGCCGGGAGACTTCTTGAATCGAATAGTGTTTATCCATGCATCAAGAATAACATTGGAGAGCAGTTCAATGTCAAGACGTGTTTGTAAAAGTTTTCCTCCGCTTCGGAAAGGCCGTTATCCGCCCTGAATTTTGATGCTACAATAGAGAGGAATGCATGCAATGGAAAGGAGAACCTCTTATGATTCCGCAAACCCTTGAAGAATTGGACCGTATCCGGGATCAATGCAAATCCATGGTCAACAAACGGGCGACCACCTCCGCCGCTACAGCAGTGGTTCCCCTTCCCGGTTTAGATATTGGCGCAGATCTTGCGATCATGATGGAGCTGCTGCCGGCAATCAACCGCAAGTTCGGCCTGTCTCCGGAGCAAATCGATCAACTGGACGGAGATATGAAGGGCAGGAT
>JAEWAA010000033.1 GCA_023391955.1 Bacillota bacterium
GCTGAAAATCGCACGCAAGCTCGATGAACTCGGTGTCCATTATATAGAAGGCGGATGGCCGGGCAGCAATTACAAGGACATTGAATTTTTTGAACGGGTCAAGGAGCTCCCTCTGCAGCATGCCAAAATCAGCGCTTTTGGCAGCACCCGCAGGAAGGGAATTTCCGCCAAGGAGGATACCAACCTCAACCGGATTCTGGAAACCGGCGTTTCCGTGGCTTCGATCTTCGGGAAATCCTGGGACTTCCACGTGGAAACCGCCATCCAGACCACCCTGGAGGAGAATCTGGCCATGATCGCCGATTCCGTCTCTTATCTGAAAAGCCACGGTCTTGAGGTCATCTATCTGGCGGAGCATTTCTTCGACGGGTTTAAGCATAATGAAGCCTACGCATTAAATACAGTAAAGGCTGCCGCTGCCGCAGGGGCGGACTGCGTGGTTCTCTGCGATACCAATGGCGGGACGCTTCCGGAGGGGATCGCCGCGGCTGTTGGGCGTGTCTGCGCAGAACTGAGCATTCCGGTGGGCATTCACGCCCACAATGACTGCGAACTGGGCGTTGCCAATACGCTGGCTGCGGTAAAAGCAGGTGCAAGGCATGTGCAGGGCACCTTCAACGGGCTGGGCGAACGGTGCGGCAATGCCAATCTGTGTTCGGTTATTCCCAACCTGCAGCTGAAGATGCAATACCGCTGCGTTTCGGACGCACAACTGGCCGGTCTCACTATGACAGCACGTTTTATCAGCGAAATCGCCAATACCCATGTTTCCCCCAACCAGCCGTTTGTGGGCGCTTCCGCTTTTGCCCATAAAGGCGGCATCCATGTATCTGCGATTCTGAAGGCCTCCAGCACCTATGAGCATATCTCTCCCGAGCTGGTGGGCAACAAACAGCGGGTGCTGGTATCGGAGCTGGCCGGTCAGAGCAATCTTCTGGCCAAGGCCCAGGATCTGAACCTTGACGTGACCCGCCAGACGGACAAAACCAAGGCCGTTATTGAGCAAATCAAAACGCTGGAGCATCAGGGCTACCAGTTTGAGGGAGCGGATGCTTCCCTGGAGCTGCTCCTGAGAGAAGCCTTTGGAGAGCTGGAGCATATTTTCACCCTGGAATCCTTCAAGCTACTCGTTGAAAAGTCCGGCGACAACCCCTTTTTATCTGAGGCCTTCGTCAAGGTAAGGGTCCACGGGGAATCCATCTTTACCGCGGCAGAGGGCAACGGTCCCGTTAACGCACTGGACAATGCTCTGCGCAAGGCGCTGGTGAAATATTACCCGGATATCGCCCACATGCATCTGGCGGATTACAAGGTCCGTGTCATTGACGAGAAGGATGCTACCGCAGCCAAGGTGCGGGTGCTCATCGAGACCACTGACTATAAGAACAGCTGGAACACTGTAGGTGTGTCCGACAATATTATTGAAGCCAGCTGGCAGGCGCTGGTGGACAGTATCCGGTACGCCCTCATCGGCAAGGAGCGTTCTGCGATCACGGAGGATGCCCCCTTCGGCAAAGCCGGGCTGATCAATCACTAAAATGAAATAACGAGTGCACTGTAATGCACGATGCAAACACAAAAACACCGGAATTCCTCCATGAAGGATACCGGTGTTTTTTCACTTTATTTTTTAGATCCCGATCAGCTTCTGCAGCTTCTTCTCCAGCTCCTCGGGGGTGAGCAGGTTGATCACGTCCACAATATTACCGTTGGTATCAATGAGGAAGCTGGTGGGAATCACCTGAAACCGGTACTTTTTCGCAGCCTCCAGCTTGTAGTCCAGAAGAACCGGGAAATGAAACTTGAACCGGGTAGTAAAGGCCTTCACCTGGTCAAAATCATCATTTTCCGTCAAATTGACGGCATACAGGTCAAGCTTGTCCTTGTACTTGTCGTATAAGCCGGCCAAGGCAGGCGCCTCTTCTTCGCAAGGGCTGCACCACGACGCCCAGAAATTCAACAGCAGCGGCTTCTCCCGCGGGCCTCCCACCTGATACGTCGCCCCGTCCAGAGCCGTCAGCTCAAAGGAAGGCGCTGCCATATTCAGCCGTGGAGCAGCTTCTGCCGGAAGCACGGCCTCGGCCTGTCCGCGTGAGCCGTAATGGTACAATAATGTTCCCGTGAGCAACAGGCCTACGGCCAGTGCCACGATCCGGTTGCGGTTCATGATGTGGCCTCCCGTTACGTGTTGTGGTTCATTAAAATGATTCTAACATGATTGCCGACATCCCGGCCAATTATACCACGCTTCTCCAGCATGACCGGAATCCCGTTGGGACAGATTAGGGATATCCCCCACGAGAAGAGGCTGAAACATCATGGAGAAGACGAAGCAAAAGCCCTTGGAGGTTGTGTTTGAAAGCCTGATTAAGGATGACGGCGAGGAGACTACCGATAAAAAGGAGCCAAAATCCAAATCCAAGTCCAAAAAAGCGGAAAAAGGCCATGGCTGGGAGTTCGCGGCCATTGCCACCGTCCCCCTGGTACTGGTGCTTGGCAATTCCATGCTTATCCCGATTCTGCCGGATATGGTCCAGGAAATGCAGATTTCCGACTTTCAATCCAGTCTGGTTATTACCTTGTTTTCCGTTACGGCAGGTTTGTTTATTCCCGTCAGCGGATTTCTGTCCGACCGTTTCTCCCGGAAAGCCGTTATGATCCCTTCTCTTATCGTATACGGATCCGCAGGGATTCTCGCCGGCTTCGGAGCCATCTGGGGCTCATACACGGTCCTGATCGCCGCACGGGCCTTGCAGGGTTTGGGTGCAGCGGGGACGGCGCCCATTGCCATGGCGTTGGCGGGGGATCTTTTTAGCGGTGCAACAGAGAGTAAGGCTCTAGGTTTGACCGAAGCCTCTAACGGCACCGGCAAGGTGGTCAGTCCCATATTGGGGGCGGCGTTGGCGCTGATTGTCTGGTATCTGGCCTTTTTCGCCCTCCCGGTATTCTGCGCTATCTCCCTTCTGGCCGTGATTTTCCTGCTGAAGGAGCCAGGCCGGGACGGCCCTCCCATGAAGCTGGGGGAATATACCCACACCACGCTTAAAATTATCAAAGAAAAAGCCAAATGGCTTCTCACCAGTTATCTGGCGGGAGCATTGGCCTTGTTCGTCCTGTTCGGCGTTTTGTTTTATTTGTCACAGATTTTGGAGAAGCCGCCTTATTCCATCGACGGGGTTGTGAAGGGCCTTGTACTGGCCATCCCACTGTTGGGAATGGTCATCACCTCATACACCACCGGCGCCGTCATCAAAAAAAACGGTATCCTCATGCGCAAGCTTATGCTGATCGGCCTGGCTGTGATGACCGCCTGCTTAACCGCGGCGATCTTCCTGAACGGCAACATCTATTGGCTCATCGGCCTGCTTACGGCCAGCAGTGTCGGCACTGGCCTGCTGCTGCCCTGCCTTAATACCATGATTACCGGCTCCGTGGAAAAAGAGCAGCGCGGCATGATCACCTCCCTCTACAGCAGCTTGCGCTTCCTGGGGGTGGCAGCAGGTCCTCCCTTATTCGAGCTGATGATGAACCGTTCAGACATGCTGGTGTTTATCATCGTATCGGTTCTGGCCCTGATCGCTTTGACCCTGGTGTTTTTCCTGGTCAAGCCGGAGGCGGAGGTGGCATAACGCCGCTTTCCGCCCCTTTTTTCCGTTCAGACGGCACTGTCTTGATATGGGCGGCGAAATAATAATGAAGATAAGCTGCCACCACCAGGATGAATAGACGCAGGAACAGCAGGTCCGTAAGGATAAAAGCCACCGCCAGCATGGTGGAAGCAAAACTCAATATGTACACCTTTGTCCGGCGGGGCATGGAACGGGACTGAATGAAGG
>JAEWAA010000043.1 GCA_023391955.1 Bacillota bacterium
ACTAAATCTGACGCAAGATATGCGATCTCTAGGTTTTCGATTATTAGTTCCTCAAAGTGTAAATTAGGAATATCAACTAAATATATCATAAAACATTCCTTTCTGTTCCTGCATCGAAAGATAAAACTAAGTGAACCGTTTTATAATCCAGAAAGTTCATTGGTATAGCTATTTTTATTAAATTTGTTAATTTCCTTTGCCCGTTCTAACGCAATATCAATAGAAGAGTCTATATCAATATTTCTGCATCTTGCATTAACGGAAATTCCTAAAAAAAACTCTAATGTTCCCCGATTTCCACTGACTGGGCTATTCGTTATACCGAATATGCTTGTATTACTATCGCTAAGTTCAAGACATAACGTCCGCAGCATATCGCGAATAAGAGAAATCTGGAGCACATTTCCACTTCGTTTCATTTCAGAGTCTGCAATCTCAAAAAGTGGTTTTACAAGACAAACTAGCTGAGCTTCCTTTCCATGCAAAATCTCCTTACATATAGGAACTGCTTTCGTCAACGAAAGATAAGATAAATCCAACGTAATTATATCTGGAATAGGTTCCAATTTAAGCAAAACAGGGTCACTTAAATTCATTTTTTCCATGTTGACTACATCTGGATTAATTTGGAGTTTCCCCGCCAATTGTCCATATCCTACATCCACAGCATAAACTTTCTTTGCCCCAAATTGAATTAAGCAATCTGTGAATCCGCCTGTAGAAGCTCCACAATCCAAGGCTGTCTTCCCTGTAACGTCTATTTGGAAGTCACGTAAAGCTCCTTCCAACTTGAGGCCACCTTTATTCACATAGCGCGTTTTGTAATATTCACGGATGCGTATCTCAGCATCAGTGTCAATCTTTACTTTTAGACCTGTTGCGGGTTGGTTATTTACAAGTATCTTTCCAGCCATAATCCAAGGCACCGCTTCGTTCATAGTTGTAAACCAATTATCTTGGAGTAATCTATCAATTAATAAACATTTTTTCTTTTTCATAAAGCACCTCTTATATTGCATATCCATTGCGCTTAGTAACTTTGCCTACAATTGATTTACAAGGAAACCATCTATCAATGAAATTATTATTATCACCCTTGGTCAGGTAATATATTGTATTATGCATTGATTTATGATGAATCACCCTATGAATAACAAGATGATCATTACAGTTTATAACTACAATGTCATTAACCTGATACTCACCAAATCTCTTTATACTAATTAAATCTCCATCTGAAAGAGTGGGGTACATACTATTACCACTCACTTTTAGTGTTAATTCCCTATCTACATTGGTTTCCATGGCAAATTATCCTTTGTAAGATAAATTGTTCCCACAAACTTCAGTTGTTGAATCTTCTTTTTATTCTTACAATTTTTTTCAATTTTTCTAAATCGCCATTTGATTTTATTACATGATATAGATACAATGCACTTTCTATTAATTGTCTGTTTAAATCACAAAATACCTGATCGGGTTCATGAATGTTACCATTAATTAAATATGAATTATGATAGCAATCTCCAGAACAAATAAAGCGAGCCCAACAGGAACTGCACTTCTCTCTAGCAAAAATCGTGCCGTCAACAAATATTTTCCTAATCTCTTCATCCACCCCTGTGTATATATTGCCCAGACGAAACTTATCATTTCCTACAAAACTATCACACGGGTATATATCACCATTACCGGCAAAGCTGAACTTTCGTTCTCCCGCATGGCAACGCTTGATTCTACCACCATAGAGAATACGATATATTAACTTGCCAAAATAATCAGTTTCGTTCAATATCATGCTCAGATCCTCATAATTGTGTGCCATTGAGGATGAAACAAAGTGAGTAACCAGTTCTTTATACATATTTAAAATTTTATCAATGAAATCACGGCCTATAGAAAATTCGCTGTTTTTATCAAGACGAGCCAATTTCATCTGCATACTTTTTATGCCCAGAGCCTTATTATGATTTAAGATATCCAGTATGCTTTTTGTCTTTCCGGTGATAACACTCAGTATCCATACTGATTTTGTATGAGGAGAGTAATTGGCTGAATTAATAATATACTCAATTGTATTGACAGTATCTGAATAACCACCCCTACCATCTTCATAGACACGAGCAATATCATGCAATTGTTGGGGTCCATCTAGGCTGATGCCCAGATTGATGTTATATTTATTGATATAGTCCCATATTTCTGGATCATTTATAGTTCCATTTGTACAAAGGAAAATATCTATAGGCGTTTTTGTAATGGTATATAATTTTTCAGAAATTTCTACAGCGTCTTTCACCAAATCAAAATTAAGCAATGGCTCTCCACCGCTAACAAAATCAAGCCTGATTCTGGAAGAATCTTTAAAATAGTCTAAATATACAAACTCCATAATATCTTTAATCAAAGATTTTGATAATTTTTTATCGCTCCCTTTGTAGTTTTCTCCATGTTCGGCAAAACAATATTTGCATCGCAAATTGCACATATGGGTTGTAGGAAATGATATAAATGCTGTTTTAGAGGAATATTCATTGGAAGTATCCGTATTGCAGCCCTCAATATAAAAAAAGAACCCCATTTTTCTGTACAGTTCAATCTGTGGAATAGTATTTAAAGCTCTTTCGATTTGAGATGAAGGCTCATCCGCATTGAGAATATCGCTTAATGCGTTATGCACATATGAATCGACTTTAATCAAAACATTCTTAATATAATCATATGCAAAAAGCATATTACCATTTTTGAACAAATGCATATGGGCAGTGAATCTACTCATTCGCTTTCTCCATTATCTGCGATATCTGAAGTGTTTTTTACAATTCTCACCAGGTCATTTATTGTCCTAAAATTAAACATATCATCATCCGATATTTCAATTTGAAATTCGTTTTCCACTTCAACAATTACCGAAACAATTTCAAGTGATGCTAATGCAACCTTTTCACTAAATTCAGCATCATTAGCAGTAAAGGACGAATTAATTACATCATCCTCTAAAATAACTATGTCATTGCCGGTTTCCTGCAAAACATCAAAGACAATCCGCTGTATTTTCGAACGAATCTCATTTTCATCCATAATTCTGCAACCCCTTCGATGGTATTACTATTGAATATCAAGCACTAAAATACCATTTTGCACCAGCATATCAATGCATTCATTTATGTCGTTTTTTAATTCGGAGTCCTCAATCTCTACTAAATACTCAGTTCGGATAGCCGATGCTATGTCATCAATATCTTGTGAAATTGATAAAGTGTTAAAAACCGTTTTGCTAGTACCCTTTAGTTGTACAACTTTATCATCTCCAATTGAAAGAAGAAGTTCATCCCCCATATCGATCATAATAATATTATTCTGAATGATATATTTCATATACACCTCTCCTCATTCTCTATATCAAGGACCTTCCTGACCGTTAGTGTTTCCAAAAAATCGGATATATCTTTCCTGATACTAATATCCGCATCAAACACATTCTGACTCAGATATTGACAGATTTCTTCTTGTGTTACGCCATTATTCTTAGCTATGAATTCTATCAACAGTTTGCTAGAACCACTTAACTCATAGAATTCATTTTCTGGATTACCAGTTTTGGAGAAAAGTATTTTTAAGTCGCCGTATTCCTTAAAAGCAAACTTCTTAGATAAATGGTATCTCATAATGACTCGCCCCTGTATGCTTTTTCTGCAACCTTCGCATAATGACACATTGGTTCATATGGTTCTCTAATGTTTTTCCCACCCCAAGAAGCGATTGCAGGACAAAGCCTGCAAAAGTCACTTGTTTTACATGTCCTGCAAGGGCCGACCATATAGCGAATGTTTTTCCTGAGTTCAGAAAGAAAGATGGCATTATTCCATATAACATCAATCGGTTTTTCATATATATTGCCAACGCTATAATCAGTAGTGAAAGAGGCACAAGGCATAATACTTCCGTCTGCAGATATACTTAGCATGAATTTACCTGCACCACAACTGAGAAATGATCGTTTGATAGGCGGTTGAGGATATATTTTGAAATGTTCATAAAGCTGAGAGTCAGTAAGTTTACATGCATCAATAGTACTTTCGGAATCACCATGCTTACACCACAAATAAGGTGAAGGAGTTATTTCTATTCCCAATTCACTAGATAATAAGCTTATCTCGCTCTTGTCCTTAAAGTTTTGCTTCATATGCATATATTTTACACGCTGATTTACTCCAAGATTTTTAAGCATACGAACTCCATTGCAAATCCTATCAAAACTGCCAGGGCGGTTCGCAAGTTTATCATGTGTTTGACGGTTCGGGCCAAGCAGAGTGGTTTCAACGCATGCAACCCCTATATCCGCGATTTTCTGACATGTGATATCATCAAGAAAAAAACCTGAAGTATAGAGTACTACTCTTGTATTTGTCTTAGATAGATGTTCCAAAATTTCAAATATATCTTCTCGTATTAATGGGTCTCCTCCAGAGATTTTAAACTCCAAGGTTCCCATTTCGCATAACTTGTCAATTGTATTAAGCAATACCTTTTTATCAATATCTGGATCGTTTTTAACATTTGCCTGAAAGCAATGAACACAATTGTTCGAACATTGATATGTTAACTCTATGTCAACAATTAGCGGAATGAATTTCCGCGTGTTTCGTATAATTCGATCACACATTGCCTGCACCGATTTTATGGTAAGCATCGCCAGATATCTCCTTTTTTTAATCGCTGAAGCTGCAATTTAAAAATTACAGCTTCAGGCTCATTATTACCCACTTTCAAATAGCGTAACTAAATTTTAATAAAATCACCTAACGCTTAACAACTACCAGCCGGAGCAGAACAGTAATTACCGTGGTGGCATTCCGCATTTACTTCCATTGGATTATTATAAATAATCACGATCGGCTTCTCATACTTTTTCATATTCTCACCTCCTTTCCGATTTATGCATGTTTTTTTAAACCAAATTTCAACTGATTCAGGATAACCCGTATAGAAAATTCGTGGAGCAACTGCTAGTTGACTTCCTCCACCCCCGAACCCAACATACTACAAGCAAATACCCCTATTTTTCGGTTAAAATATGATATTTGAAACTGCGCCCGCAAGCCCTTCTTGTTAACACAGACAAACTCAACCTAAATTGGAATATTAACACCAGAAAAGCAATTTTCGGATTTATAGTAGTGCTTCTGGCACTATAAATCAATATCAAAAAAATAGAATGCGTATTCAAAATCCCAAAAATCAATATTAAATATGAGAAATAGCTATCAAAAACAAAAATCGTTGCCTGATTAGCACAAAATAAGTGGTTGGGTTTGTAGGCATGCATTCTTGAGTTAAGCGATTCAACAATTGCTCCGTAAACTTGCGTTATTATAGTGAAACAGCTTGGCTTCGATCTGATAAAGAATCTGCAAAGTAGGAATCACTATGTGGCCATCAGCAAGGGGTGAGACAGTTCTTTGACACCGGAGTGCTAACACAAGCTTGGACAGTTTGAAAGTTATTAACATAGACATCCTTAACATGAAAAGTATAAATATTATTAAGCAAGTTGTTACTTTACTATTCATATTGTTGATGCCAAATTAAAACAGCGATATCACTAGGAGATAAACCAGTTCAAAGGCATATTACTTTATATACTATTTATGGAATTTAATAGTTTTTTTCGCAATAAATAAATATCAAGAAAATAAAATGCGTATTCAAAATCCTCAAAATCAATATCAAATATGAAAAATATCCGTTAGAAAATAACAAGCAATGACAATTCGACTAACCAATGAATGATTAAAGATAGGGTGGACCTAAGAATCCAAATTGGTCTTTTCAGAGATGCCGGACAAATGGGAAACCAACCCCCGCAACCAAAAAAATCCGCAAAATCATCGCCACTGAATATGGCTATGATTTTGCGGTTCAACGTGATCGTCGGAATGAGTTTAGAGCCGCTCCCTTTCGTCCGACTTGCTTCTTTTAATGGTTTTCCAGTGTTAAGTCGATTGAATAGCTTCTTCCGAAGAGCTGTGCGGAGGCAATTGCACCTTTCCCTTATGACAGGTTTGATGAATAGAAGTTTGCTTTATCAGCTTTTCCATAGATTTTCTCTACTTGCATCAATGGTCTATGTCCAAAACAGCAATCCCCCAAAAGTATCCGGAGCTCGTTGGAAAGCATTCCGTCACTTATGGGGGATTGTTCTGTCCGGCAATCCAAAATCGGTATATGTGAACGCCGGGGCAAGGGCTCTAGAAACCTCCACCCGGGCGGCATACCTTCGAAGCCGATTCATAGGTCTACCCTTCTATTCTATGCCCGCGGGGCAAAACTTGTTCCAGTCGAAATTCGACTTATTTCTTCCATTCTTTTCCTTGGGCAGCCGAGATGACATAGACGGTTTCCGTGCCGGAAACAGTCTTGACGGCGTAGGAGAAGGTATGCGCATCCGTCCATTCCACAAACCTCACCTGAACCTCCGGACCAAGATGGATGGAGGAGACAAATACAGCTTTGCCTTCCTTATCCGTGATGGTCACTTTGCCCTCCGACACGGAGGCGGCATACATCCCGTCGGGTGAAGACAGCGGCTGCGGAGACCCGCCGGCCACCGGGCCTGCAAGCGAGAATCCCATATACTTCGCATCTGCCTCCGGTGGAAGGGAAGCTGCCTCTCCTCCTTGCTCCACTTCAGGGGGCGCTGCGCTGTCCCCGGCCTTCTCCATTATGGCGAAGGGAGGATGCACCGCCTCCGGTGTTCCGTCAGACAGGCTCTCCGGCGCGGAATCAGCCACATCTGGACTTTCTGCCTGCTGCCTCAGTTTGGCATCCGCAGATTCGGGAGACGCCCCGTAGGCCGTTTCCTGGTCCTCTGCCGCAGGCGTCTTCAGCGCCGACCCGAACTGGTCCTTCACGGAGGAATCCGTTGGCGAAGCCATCGTAACCCGTCCGGAAATATCCTTCGACTCGGCGCTCCCTTCCGGGGCTGCCGCCGGTGTTGACGGCGGAACCGCAGAAGTCGTTCCGGCCGCGCCTGTTTGGGTGGGCACCACGAACACATCCTGGGCAGCGCTGTCCGCCGCAGACTGATCCTGCTTGCCTTTAGCCCCCAAATTGGAAGCGGCTTGCGGCGCGCTCATCCGGTTCTGCATAGCAGCGCTCTCTGAAGCAGACTTATTCACGCTAAGGTTGTCCTGATTGGACATGAGCAATCCGATAATAATGCCAGCAGCGGCCACCCCGGAGAAGATCTTCCAGGAAATCAGACCCCGCCTGTTATTGCGGGCTGCAGCCGGAGGCAGTGCAACCACCTGCTCCTTGGCAGCGGCAGAGGTTTCCGGTCCTTCAGCAGAATCCGCAATCCACAGCGGGATCTCTTCCAGCTGCGGCAGGATGGCATCCACAATACTATAAGCGGGCTTCACCTTGGGAAGCTGAGCCAATTCTTCATGGAGCAGCTTCAGCCGGACATACAGGTCGGAACAGCCGGGGCATTGCTTGAGATGAGCCAGCATCACAAGCTCCTCTTCGGCTGTCAAATCCTGATCCAGGCTTTGTTGCATCAGATTCATCATCTCCTCGCATTTCATCCCCGCACCCCTCCTTTCTGATAGTCCGCTAGCATTCCCTGAAGCTGGTGTCTGGCCCGAAACAGGTACGATTTCACTGTGTTGATGGGAAGATTAAGGGTATCGGCAATCTCATTGTACGAAAAATCATTCAAATAACGCAGTACAACCACTGCCCGGTGATGCTCCGGCAGCCGTTCGATGGCTTCGTGGATGTCCTTGGCCGCATCCTTGCGGAGAACGGCAGCTTCCACATCCTGCCCCGAGGCAAAAACCATCTCATGCTCATCGATAGACACCGAGGGTTTGGTTCTTCTGAACTTGTCGATACAGATATTAGTGACAATCCGCTGAACCCAGGTTTTGAACAACGCTTTCTCCTCGTATGATGTAATTTTGGTATAAATCCGGATCAGTGCTTCCTGTGAGGCATCCATTGCATCCTGCTCATTGCCCAGAATATAATAGGCCGTCCGGTACACATGTGATTCTATATCTCGCAAAAGGGCAATTAAGGCCTCACGGTCCCCTGCTTGGGCAGCCTTAATGGTTTCGATCGATACCACGGGAACCCCCTTTCTTGCAACCTTATAAACGGTCCAGGCTGCAGAAATGTTGCATAGCTCTCAAGAAAAGTTTATACGCCGGGACTGGGTAAAAGTTCCGTACACCGTTTTAGACAAGCTCTAGAATTTGACGGCGCTTTCCTTCATTATGTTCATTTTATAGCAAATCGGCTTTGACTTCATCCCCCAATCCAAACTTTCTACTATTTCCCATAATGTCCAGCTAACTTGGTCCTGACCAATAGGCTGTTTCGGCGTACGGAAAACTCCACCTCGCCTTGAAGGTCCGTCCGATATACGGACGTATCCGTTTCCGCCAGGCGCTCCAGTGTCAAGGGGCTGGGATGGCCGTAGCTGTTATTTTTGCCTGCGGAAATCACTGCAAGCTTCGGGCTCCAGTACCATAACCAGTCTCCGGAGGAGGAATACCGGCTGCCGTGGTGGGCCACCTTCATTACATCCAGGCTAGACGCATTCTCTTCTTCGGATAATCGGGCTAGCAGCATCTTCTCCTGCTCTTCGCCGATGTCCCCCGTGAATAAGAACCGCTTCCCCAGCATGGTTAAGAGCATAACAACCGATTCATCATTTTGCTCCTCCAAAAGGCGTACTGGGGCGTCCCCCTCCTCCTGCGACGGGGACAGGACAGACCAAACAGCAGAACGGCCCACGGCAAATGTATCTCCCTGCTGCACCGGAATAAGCGGAATACCGAGATCCAGCGCTGTTTGAAAAAGCTTCTCGGCCCCCGGGCTGGATTTCAGCGTGCCGTTGAACAGAATCCGGCCTACTGGAATTTCCTCCAGCACCGCCTGCAACCCTCCGATATGATCCGTGTCCGCATGGGAAATAATGAGGGTATCCAGCTTATGGACCCCCCGTTTTTTGAGCAGCGGCACCACGGTTTTCCGGCCCACCTCAAAAGGCTCCTGCCGCTCCTTCCATTCCTCCCCGGCCTTGCGGAAGGTAACCGTACCGCCCCCGTCAATGAGAATATGTTTGCCGTCGGTCGTCCGCACCCAGGCGCAATCCCCTTGGCCCACATCCAAAAAAGAGACCGTTCCCGTGCCCCGTTCCGTCCAGAGAGCCGGAGCATAGCCGTAGAGAAGACAGCCTGCCCACAGAACGGCGGCCAGCGCCGTTATCCTCAACCCTCTGCGGCGGAAACCCGGCCCGTCCGGCACCAGGTAAATCCGCTGCCGCTCCAACTCCCGGTGCTGCTTCAACACACCCGCCTGCAGGACGATCCAGGCCAACAGGATATAATAAGCCGCTATCCACCAAAAAGTGGGCGTAGGCCAGCTGAGATGCATGGAAGGAAGCCATTCTGACAAATCAATGGTGTAGAAGGTGAAACGGTTGAGGAATGAAATGAAAGCTGCCGCCCCTTTGGCTGCCCAGGGCCAGAGAAAGGAAAGCAGCAAAGCTCCATAACCCAGGGGAGTCACAACGAAGCTGATCAGGGGTACAAGCATCAGGTTGGCAGGCAGGGAAAGCAGGGAAAACTGGTTGAAATAATAGACCGAAACGGGGAAGGATACCAGCTGCGCCGTCAGAGCTACGGCAAGGCTGCCTTTCCAGAGAGGATGAATGCCCTGCAGGAGTCTGGTAATAGCAGGCACCCCCGCCAACAAACCTGCGGTGACGAGAAAGGACAGCTGAAAGCCCACATCGGTGATAAAAAGAGGATTCCACAACAGCATCCCCAATAGAGCCAAAGCTAACAGGGACAGGCCGTCCTTCAACCAGCCCTTCCTTGCAGCGTAAAGCCCCGCCATGGCCGTTAAGCCGGAGCGGACCACCGACGGCGAGGACCCGGTGAACACTACATATAGAGGAATGGCCCAAAAACCGATGCGAGCCGCCGTTTCCCTGGTGACGCCCAACCGCCGGCACAGTGCTGTGACCGCCCACAAAAATACACCTACATGCAGTCCGGAAATGGCTAGGATGTGGGTCAATCCCAAACGGGAAAAGTTCCGGAATCGCTCCGGGTCCAAATCCTCGCGGAGCCCGATGAGCAGCCCCTTCATATAACCCGCCTCGTCCCCGGGAAAAAGCGACGCCAACCGGCTTCCCGCCCCTTCCCGGATATGATCGTTCCAACGGAGGAGTCTAGCTGCATCCCATCGGCCGGGAGGGGATATTTGGACGGCGGAGGCGCCTTTGACGGTAATCATCCAGTGCACATCCTTCTTCCGCAAATATTCACGGAAATCGAAGCCCCCGAAGTTCCGGGCGGGTTCAGGCGTTTTGACCGTACCCGCTAATTCCACCCGGTCCCCTCTTCTCCAGGCTGCCGCCATCACCTGCTCCTCCTGCTCCCGGAGACGGACCGTCACATAAACCCGCTCCCCCTGGGGTCGGGCCGCGCCTCCATCCGCCCAGCTCCATTCCTCCGTCCGCAAATAAAAGACCGCCCGGTCCCCGTCCACCTCCACAGGGGTGTCCAGCCGGCCGGAGAGCTCCGCTCCCGCTTCATCTGCAGCCGGATTCCAGTTGGCTGAAGGAGGGGCTACCGCACTGGCCAGCCGGGCATCCGCCCAGGCGTAACAGCCGTTGCCTGCAAGCAGCGCCAGGCTCAGCCAAACCAGCTGAATAGCCGTTTTTCTGCGCCCCGCCAAAACCGCACCGATCCATATCAGCCCGATTACAGCCCAGCCCCAAACATACGGCCGGTACCCCGCAGCCGCCAACCCAGCCCCCGCCGTAAACAATGCTGCCGTTAGTATCGCTGTCCTGTTCATACGTTCTCCTCCCAAGTGGAATTCCCGCCAATCAAAAAAAGCACCCTGCCACGCCGGTTTGGCGCAGCAGGGTGCTCCCCTGCTTTCACATATTCGGTTAAGCCCTAGTTTTGAACTGGCTCCACACACCCGCTGGGCGGATCGTATGCTTCCAGACAGCGGAACACCAGCCCCCGCTCCTGCAGCAGCTTGGCTACCTTGGCGGTATCCTTGGGATAAGGGCGGTGGTACACAATCTCCTTTACCCCGCTGTTGGCCAGCATATTGGCGCAGGTCCAGCACGGCTCATCCGTCACATATACCGTTGAGCCCTCGCGGTCCTTACGGTCCGTGAAGAGAATCAGGTTCTGCTCGGCATGGATGGTGCGGATGCAGCGCTGCTTCCGGACCAGCTCCTCCTTGCCGTCCACCACCCGGGCTTCGAATTCTTCAACAATCATACAGCCTGCTTCGCCGCAATCGGCCACTCCCATGGGCGCCCCGTTGTAGGCGCTGCCCAGCAGCTTTTTGCCCTGCACCAGAACGGCTCCTACATGCCTTCTGGAGCATTGGGAGCGGGTGGAGGCCATATAGGCAATATCCATAAAATAGGTATCCCAGTCCTTGCGAATGCTCATGGTAACGCGGCTGTGCCGCCCTCGCTTTCCCGGCGTGACACGGTGGTCCCGTGTCTCCGTTGGTTATGGCCTACATTATATCACC
Source organism: Bacillota bacterium (assembly GCA_023391955.1). Classification (GTDB taxonomy): domain Bacteria; phylum Bacillota; class Bacilli; order Paenibacillales; family NBRC-103111; genus Paenibacillus_AR. The sequence goes on from JAEWAA010000043.1 coordinate 11,584, forward strand.
GGCTCCTGCATTCGCCAATGCCCGGTTTTCGGGTGCCTGCGGGTTACCGGCGGCCTTAACGCCTGCCCTAAGGCGCCGCCGATGCCGTAATCCGATCCTTTAAGCCGTCATAGGTTTTCTGGCCGATGCCCTTCACGTTCTTCAGCTCCTCCGGGGTGCGGAAAGGCCCCTTCGCCTGCCTGTACTCCACAATGGCCTGGGCCTTGCCCGGCCCGATGCCGGGCAGCTCATCCAGGCGTGAGGCCGACGCCGTATTGATGTCGATGAGGCCCTTAGCAGCGGTTGTTCCCCCAGGGGATTTGGCGGGAACTGCGGTAGGCCCCGCCGGGGCCGAGGACGTTATCGATGGTGCGGGTGGTGATGGTACCGGCGATGACGGCTCACCCGGGG
>JAEWAA010000066.1 GCA_023391955.1 Bacillota bacterium
GGTATCGGTATTCATCGCCACCCGGATGATCGACTTCATCACCGAAGGGGCTTACGCGGCCAAAGAATTTACCGTCATTACCGACAAAGGCGAGGAACTCGCCGCAGCCATCACCAAGGAACTGGACCGGGGAGTCACTTTGCTGCCTGCTGTCGGGGCATATTCCCAAGCGGCCAAAAGCATGGTGTACTGCATTGTAGGGCGTGCCGAGGTAAGACGGCTGAAGACCTTGGTGCGGTCCGTCGATTCCCAAGCCTTTATCGTGATCAACGATGTGCACGACGTATTGGGTGAAGGGTTTAAGAAGGAGTAGCCGCTTGCTTGCGCGGTTCATCTTCCTCCGCCCATCCCCCGGAAACGGGGCGGCCGTACGGCTTCACGCTCCACGCGGATCATCCGCCACCCCGCAAAGGCCAAAACAGCGGCAATGACCATCCCGATGGTGAGTGTCCACAGTAAGGGCTGATCCGGCTCTACGATGGGCAAATATACGGACTGATCGTCTCCTTTGCGGAACAGGGCCGATAGAGTTTCCCGCCATTGCCGGAGACCGCCTTCGAGTGTTTCCTTCTGGAAAGCCGCCGGCTCCACCTGCTTCGCAAAAAAGGTCAGCAGAGAATCCATCCGTTCCGCTTCCTCCGGGGTACGGCTGATCCAGACGGAGGGCCGGATGGCATCGTAATGTCCAGACAGCGCCACAAAAGCCGCTTTCGCCGCAGCCTGATTTCCCTTAGCTACCGCTTCCTCCAGCCGGCCGGTATCCCCGTTTAACACCTTATAATAATGGAGCCACATGGGCTGTTTTTTGTGAGTCAGGGCATCTGCAGCCAGCTTCAGCCGCGCCGCCGAGTGGACTACCTTCTCCGGGTCCAGCCGCGCCGCATTGAATTGACGCTTGGCCTCTACCACGGCATCCGTCAGCGCATTCACACCCTCAATGCCGGTCACACCCGCATAGGAAGCGGAAGCCGCCAATGTCCCGAATTCCTCCAACGCCTGTTTTGCCTCCAGGTATTGCCCGGCAGCGGCATGTTTGTACAGCTCGTCCGCCTTTATATTCAAGGTCTGAAGCTGGCCTGTTTCCTCGGCAGGCGGTACCTGTATGCTGTTTGCGCTGTCTGTCTGTCCGCGCCCGCAGCCTGCCAGAGCCAGCATCAGCAATAGCCCCAGCAGGCAGAGCGGGATCCTGCCATTTCTGTGAATGTTCATTGGAAATCCCCCTTTAAGACAAGCATATGGGGGATTGTCCTTATTTAGACCGTTTTCTCCTGCCGCACATCCACCAGGCGAGACCTAATCCGGTGACACTAAGCAGCTTGGTAAAGGCCTGGATTACCGTCAGATCATCATCAAGCACATTGGGCAAATACGGATAAATGCCAAAGCGGTAATCCGCCAAGTCGTTGTACAGGGTCCAGAAAGCCACGGCAGCCAATGTTCCCGTACGAACGCGGAAGAAGCGGGCGTACAACAGCGCCTCCGCTGCCATGCCAAGATGGGAGGCCACCAGCATATAATGCTGCCAATTGAGAATATCCCCCTGGGCTTGTCCGCCGAAAATCATGGCAACCGCCCAAATCCCGTACTTAAACGACGTAACCACCGCAAAAACCTCCACAAAGCTGCGGATAATCAGGGTGTTAGGATTGGAGAGCCGCCGTTCCGGCACAAGCCACAGCCATCCGATGGCAATGGTAAAAAACAGGCTGGCCGTTGGGCTGTCCGGCACCAGCAGCACCATCCATGCCGGTTTGGTGTCCCACACCTCCTGGAGCTGTCCCCAATACCAGTAATAGCCGTATACTGTTCCCAAGGCATTGATCCAAAACAGGCTTTTCAGCATAAAGGGGGATAACAATCCTTTTTCCCCCAACCAAAATCCAACGCTCCGTAAGTATCGTTCCTGCAAAGTGTAATCCCGACCTTTGTCTATGTAGTGTGGTAACCGAAACTGAATTCATAGTACCACAAAACGGCAAAAAAAAAGACTTACGAAATTAGGGCATGCTTGAAACCCCGGTTGAGGGCATCTTACACCGCCTTTTCGCCCCATGCCGCGTTACTTTTGCTTGACGTACCCCCGGTACGCCTTCACAAAAGTGCCTTGCCTGGAACAAAAATTCCCTATAATCTGCTCCCCTCGGAGTTTTCAAACACGCCCTAGGATATCATTTCATAAGTCTTTTTGAGCAAACGGAGTTCATTTGTCAAGAACAGGAAGCGTTTTTCATCCCGTTTGGCCAATGCCGCATCAATTTCATGATATAGCGTTTTTTCCTTATATTTGCGTACGGATTCGTCCAGCACCAGCTCAGCATAAAGCGACAGCATGGCTTCATAAGATGCATACATTTTTCCCATTGACATGAACCTCCTCGTACCCTTTCCCTTTGCGTGCTGACACGGCCCTCAAATCGGCTTTGCCAATTTCGAGGCTTCCATAACCTTATCCGGCCAATGGCAAGAACCAGGTTATTTCAGAGTGTGCTGGAGGCACAGTCATGGATGTGCTTATGGCGTCATTTTCTTCAGGAGCCCTGCCGGTACTCTTTGCCCCGAAGGATATACCCTTCGGAGGTGCGCCGCATCCGATCCAGATCCGCCTGCGTCAGTTCCCGCACAACCCTGGCCGGAGAGCCCATTGCCAACGTGTAGGGAGGGATGGTTTTATTTTCGGTTACAAGAGATCCGGCTCCTACTAAAGCATATTCACCGATGTCAGCGCCGTTTAGTACGATAGCCCCCATGCCGATTAATGTGCCTCTGCCTATCCGGCATCCGTGGATAATGGCATTATGGCCTACGGAAACATCCTCGCCCACCAGAAGTGGCTGCCTTTCATTCACATGCCCGATGCTGCCATCCTGGATATTGGAGCCCCTCCCGATGACAACCGGAGCCAGATCGCCCCGGAGCACTGCGTTGAACCAAACGGAGGCTTCTTCTCCGATGGTAACGTCGCCGATCAGCTTCACTCCCTCGGCAATATAAGCTGTTGCCCCGATGGCCGGTAAAATCCCGTTGTATGGAATCAGCATCATTTTTCCCGCCTCTCACCCATGGTTTGGGGAGAATTCTAACGCACCTGCGGCGGGATTGTCAATTATTTGCATTCCACGTTTAGCTTGTCCTCCTCAGGCAGCCAGGTGCCCTGAATCACGCTTTTGCCTAAAGCGGATACCTGGATCACCGCCGCGCCTCCATCGTCCGCCCCGATCCTCACCAGACCCAGATGCATCAGCATGGGGAGTACCCGGGATTCAAGAATGTCCTGCGGAGTGTCATAATAATAGGGTTTAATCAGAGGGCAAAGCACCTGCGCCGCCGATTCCGCCGTCACCCACCGTTCCGCCAGCCTGGAGAGCCAATGGGTCAGCGCTTGGAGATTGGGCACAGGCTCGCGGTAGAGACGGAGCCAGAAGGTGTACAGCTCCTTTACCGTCGCCCGGACTCCTGACTCCACCACCTCGCGTCCTGATGGGGTCAGCCTGACCTCTGTTCCCTCTTCCTGCAGAAGTCCGTGATAAAAGCAATAGTCGTAGATGAACGAAAACCGGATGGGATATTCCCGGTACCTCCTGCCGTAACCAAAGCGCCATGCGGTTTTGGCCACAGGCTCCTCTTGGACGGACAGCTGGCTCACGATCTGCTGCACCTGCTTTTTGTAGAGAAAGCCTTCCGGATTGACCGGCAGCGGGGAGGGCATCAGCATCTTCAGAAAGACTAATAGGTCCTCGGCCAACCGGTTTTGCTCGTCCCTGTATACTCTGGGGGTGGTATCCAGATAGTCCAGCTTCCCGGCGAAATGCCGCTCCAGCGCTTCCGTGAACCGCCGCTTCAGATCATCCGGCACCTGGAACAGGTACTGGGTATCCCGGGAATAGCCGTTGAACAGCCAGCCCCGCTGCTTAAACCGGGTGACCAGCTCACGGGGGTTCCACTCTCCCCCTTCCTTTTCCTCCGGCCGGGAGTTGCTGGCGCGGGCCATCAGATCCTCCAGGCTGAAGGCTTTTCTTTCCTCAAACAACAGGGAATTGAGAAATTGGATATCCGCCTTTTCCATGCCGGCAACCAGCTCATCCAGTACGCGCTGGCGTCCCACTGTGGACAAAATCGACTGGATCAGCTCATTTTTGGAATGGGTGCTGCATTGGCAGTTATAGCTTCGTGCGATGCGTCCCAACTCGGTAATATCAGTGTAATTCAGCATCTCTGCCAGGTTCATGAATCCCCCTCCTGTCAGCAATTTATTACCATTATGGAACGATTGGACGGGATGTATACGCCGCTGAACTGCAGATAGCAAAAAAGAAAAGACGTGAGAGCTTCCTCTCACGCCAATCGCCACCCTAGGCCATGCTCTCAGACCATAACGGGAAGGGGCAGCCTCCATTAAGGATATGGCGGCAGGCATCCCTTCTCCGCATTGCCCCAATAATCAAAGCCGCTGTACCCGTATTCATGGCTGCGCCAATATCTCCTGAAGGTCTCCTCCGGCTTGGGGTCCCAGTCAAGCAGCCCTCCCCGAAGCGTTGTCTGCTCCAGGGAGGCCGGGCCTTCCCCGTTGCCGTTCACGGCGGCGACACTGTATCCGTACACACGGGAGGCTCCTCCGCCAGCTCCGGCCTCCGGGTCAAAAAATTCCCGCTCCGGACCTTCGTAAATCAGGCTGAAGCTCCCGCCTCCTGCTTCTCTTCGGTACAGTCTGTACATATCCACCCCCAGCAGCATACCCCAGACAGCCCGTATCCCTCCTTCGGACCGCTCTAACCTTAAGCCCTCGGGGGCAGACGGCGGCTCCGCCGTCACATACACGGGATACGCCGCGCTCCACGCTCCTGGTGCGGCGCCGTTAACCGAACGAACCCGGATATGAAGCTTCGATCCGTTGACCAAACCTTCAAGGCTATAATGAAGCAGCCCTGACCTGCCGGAGGAAGCGGGCACATCCCTTATAACCGGCTCCCACGATCGGCCATTGTCCAGGCTTGCAGCCGCCTGATAACCGTCGGCTCCCGCCACAGCCCTCCAAACCACGTCCACCTTGCCTGAAGAAACTCTGGTTCCCAGAATTTCCGGCCGGCCGGGCAGCGGGGACTGATTCGTCCATTCCCAGGAGCAGCCTCCGGCCGGCAGGGTGAAGGCTACGGTACACGGTCCGGGCCGGCTGCTTCCCGCCTCGGCTCCGTCCACATACAAGCGGAACTCCCCTCCGCTGCAGGCTGCCGGGAGAGTCAGGCGGACCAACTGACGGGACAGGGCATAGCTCCTCCCCCGCAAGACTTCGCCTGTCCACGTGAAGGAGATGCCTCCGGCTCCTCGCGCAGCGCCCTCCCCGGCTTCCTCCCGCTCGCACCTCTGCTCCAGGGACAGCTCCAGCACAATTCCTCCGGCCCCGATACAGCTGCCCTTAAATAATGCAGTCTCTATCTCCCGCTCTCCGCTGCACCGGATAATTCCGGCGTAGCCGTCAAACCGGAGATGGCCGCTGCGGTAATGAATTTCCGCTGCATTCCTGAAGATGTGGTCGGTCCGGCCTCCTGCATTCACCATTGCTCCATAGGAGGTGGATTGGACCCCGGACAGACAGGATTGCCCCTCGCGCCTGTGGCTGACAAGGGTCAGGAAATGACCGTACCCGTCATAATAGCGTCCCTTCGCCCCGTCGGGATAGCCGTATGCATATTGCGGTTTGGCATAGGTGTTGGGAGGAACAGGAGGGCCATCGACAGGACCGCCCAGGGCAACCTCTGTTGCCGCCGCCCCCGGCTTCAGCTGATGAATAGCCGGGAATGGATCATCCTTGTGGACAAACCAGGAAAACCGGCCCTTAACCCGCTGGTCTGCCACCTCATCATAGACAACCATGTAGTCCTGACCTGATACGAGCACACTCCTGGAGCGGTAGAAGGGACTGGAGCGGCTTCCTCCAAGCAATTCGGCAAACTGGGCAAATCCGAAGTCATACAGAGGCTCTGTCAGATCATGGCGGCCGATGCTGCGGTACTCGTGGCCCACCAGTACGCCAAAGCTTGTACAGCCCTCCGTATCCCCCATATTATCGTCGCCTACATCCTCAGCCCGGTTATAGCTGTAGCGTTTGCCTCCTGCATAATAATAGATTACGCCGTTGCCCCCGCAGCCGGACCGGCCCCAGCGGTAATTCGGCCCTTCATCAATCTGCTGCAGATGAATGGACAGCTCTTCAGCCGTATCAACCGCTGCCCTCAGGATAAAGCCGTAGCCGGTGTGCTTCACACTGCCCAATTCCGGCCTTGTTCCGCGGTTTCCGCTATATCCGCCGCCGTGCAGCATCTGCCTCCAGATGTCCCCTCCCCCCTTGTCCTCGAAGCCGGGCGCATCCGCCGGACAGACAGCCAGCAGCCCTTCGCCAAGCAGTGGGTCATAGGACATCAGCAATTCCCCCAGCACCCTCAGAATATAGGGGGGATGGAACGGGTCATGATGGCCGCCGGAATGGGCTCCCTGGGGCGGATAGCTCCTGCTCCCCGCCAAGGGGGCGCTCAGGCTTTCCAGCAGCCAGCGCCCCAGCAGGGAAAGCTTCGGGTGCAGCAGGGCATCCGCGTGATGCGCCTTGCGCAGCGCCCATGCTGTTCTGACCAGCGGCACCAGCGCCGCCCAAACGTAGCAGCCCAGATTCTCCGTCCAGCGCCCGCCTGCCGCCCCCCAGGAACGGACCGGAGGCCGGGTATGGTACTTGAGATTCAAGGCCGCCGCTTTGGCGAAGTGTCCGGTCCAGCGTCCGGCATGGGGATGATGGGGAAACAACGCCGCCACCAGACCAGGCACTGCCTTGATATCGGCCAGAAAATTGGGATGGCCTCCCAGCATGGTCTGAACCGGCAGCACATTTTCATCCTCGCGAAGATAGGCCATGAAGGCGCTCGCCGCCATACATCGCTTGAATTGTCCGGGACTCATCATTGCGGCGGTTAAATCCGCCAGCGGCACCCAGGAGGCGAACTCCCTGCTGGTCACCGGCCCAGTATCGAGCACATGGTTGAAGCTGTACGACAGCTTATCCAGCACCTCCTCCATGTCCGAGGGCACGGGCTGCCGCCGGAGGCGGAAGTATCCCCAATCCATGGTTTGGGGTAGCGCGCCCCTGTCGAACAGGCGGGGATAGCTCTCCTGCGGCTCCTCCCACTCCAGCACCCAATCCTTGACCTTGTCCAAGGGAATCAGGGTATGCCACAGGTACAGGCTGTTTATATAGGATTCGGCATCTGCTTGTTCAGGCGCGCTCATCTCCGTATCCGGGCTTTCCTGCCTATCGGGATCAAGGGGGGATTCGTACACAGCCATTGCGGTTGCGCGCGTGCCGTTGTTCAGGGGATATTCCCACATCATGCCGGACTTCCGCCAATAGAGCCGGACCGCAAGGGTGTCCGACGATCTCCACAGCGCATACTCCCCGTCATCCCATTTCATGGCATCCCCGGTGAATATCCCGGCTGCCAGCCGCTGCTCATCATCCATGAAGGCAGCCGACTCGCAGCGGTGCCAGGACTTCATGCTGTCATAAGGAACAATCCGGAAGGGAAGCTCCCCTGAGGGATCAAGATACGCATCCGCCTCCTCTATGCCCCGGTTGCGGACATATCGCCGTGCCGGCCGCAGCCCCTGCCAATCCATTCTCAGGCAGGCTTCATCTCCAGCCCTGAAGCCTGACATCGTCTCCTCCAGTTCAATATATTCCATACCCGCAGTCATCCGGAGCAGCAGGGTATAAC
>JAEWAA010000147.1 GCA_023391955.1 Bacillota bacterium
CCCTAAGCCCAACGGAGAACGCCGTCCCATTGGCCTCAAATCGGGAAAGCGCCCCGCCGTGAAAGGTGATGTCCAGCTTGGTGACAAAAGCCAGGAAGGCGAGGCTCAGCGCATACACGAAGCTGAATTGGAACGCTTGCACCAGCTTCTCCCGAAGGCTACCCGGCTGCCCGGCCAGCTTTTTGCCTGACCAGAGCAGCACAGCCAGTGCAATCACCGGCGCTAGCCGTGCCACAACCGGATATCCGGCCCCGGAGAGCAGCGGGTCCGGGCTGCCCGGAGAGCTGGGGATGCCCGCCCAAGCGCTGGCTGTGGTCTGCCCGCCCCGTGTCACAAGGGCCAGCTCTCCCAGGTTGGCCACTCCCCAGGCATACCCGCCCAGCTGCGGCATCAGCTGTATTCCTGTCCGCAGCGTCTCTGCCTCCCCTGCTTGGGCCAGCCAAACAACCAGCATCAGCACGGATGCCGCTGCCCAACCCCAGCCTGTGGCCTGCAGTGCAGCCGGCACCGGACGGAAGGTCCCCTGCGCCAACACTCCCCGGTGCCGCCTTCCCCGAATTGCCTGTCCCAGCCAACTGAACAGTGTGCCGAATAGCAGCCCGTGGAGGAAGGCCTCCCCCGGGGAAAAGGAGTAATCCACCGCACCCTTCAGCGAGGTAAAAAGCACCTGCGTGGATACTTGGCGGTGGAACCCGGCGAAGGAAGCTGCCACCAGCAGAAACAAACCATAAATGCCCCCGATGACAAGGGAAACCGGCAAGGTTCCCCGTGTTTTGGAATAACCATGCCAGCGGGCCGCCCCATATCCTCCGGCAGTCAGTGCCACCAAGGGAAACAGGAGAAGGGGCAGCCATTTCAGACTCAGCTCCATGCCGCCGGATACCAGATCCGACAAACCGGAGACGGCAAGCTTGGCCTGTACTAAATGGACATACATGATAAGTTCGGGCATATCGATCAAGTCCATCTGCTCCAGCCAATTTTGAAGCAGCGGTACCTCCCCCAGTCGGACCAGCAGGGGAAACTGCTCATTCATTTGCCGCGCCAAGGAAACATCCGCCAACAGCACCAACAATAGCATCAAAACCACAGCTATAACCGCACCCAGCACAGCACCTGTAAGCTGCCGGAGAATACCCGGAGCCTTTTTTTCAAAGTCCGGATGGGACACATCGCCTCGCCTGGAATAGAGTCCGCTCAATTAGCAGCACTTCCTTTCGGATGGAGCAAGCCTGCCTTACGGTTCACAGTTTACCTGATTGCCGGCTGATTTGCTACCGCAACGGAAAATTGTGTCTTTACCATTCATTGGATAAGGCAGTACACTCTGTATAACAGATCATTCCAGATACGAAAGGAAGCCTTCTTATGAAAATCATCATTACCGGCGCAACCGGTGGGCTTGGCGGCCATGTCATCCGTCATCTGCTTCAAACCGTCCCGGCCGGTTTTATTGCCGCCGTTGTCCGTCACCCGGAGAAGGCCGCCCCCCTTGCGGAGCTGGGGGTTGAAATCCGGCAGGGGGATTACGATGATCCTGCGTCCCTTGCGTCGGCGTTCCAGGGCGGAACCAAGCTTTTGTTCATCTCCAGTCCTGCAATGGACGATGCCTTGCGGGTGGTCCAGCATGCCCAGGTGGTGAAGGCTGCCCGGGATGCAGGTATCCGGCATATCGCCTACACAAGCTTTGCTTTTGCGGAGGACAACCCCTTTGCCCTTGTCCACCTGGCTACCGAATATGCCATACGCGCCACGGGGATTCCGTACACTTTTCTCCGTAACGCCGGTTATGTAGAGTTTTTCGTAAATCCTGCCTCTATCCAGGCCAACCTCCGCTCCGGGCACATCATCACCAATGCCGGTCAAGGCAGAGTAAATGCGGTAAGCCGGTATGACCTGGCATTAGCGGCGGTAACGGTGCTGACAGGGGAGGGTCACGAAAACAAAACCTACACGCTTGTTTCCGGAGCTCCCTGGAGCTTTGATGAGCTGGCTGGGCTGCTGACAGAGCTTTCCGGCTCACCGGTGGTGCACCAGGCCGTTTCCTTCGAAGAGGAGATGCGAATGCTCGTTCAGGCCGGGTTGCCTGACGCCGTGGCTCGGATGACGGCCTATGTCTACAGCACGGTAGCTGACGGCAAAATGGAGCGTGGCGGCGGCGACCTGGCAGCGTTGATCGGCTCCGAAACACCTCTCCGCGAGTTGGCGAGAAGGGCTATACGGGAATAAAATACAACACCGAATCACAGAAAGGGAGTTATGCCGGATGAGCAGAAAAATCACAATTTTTATAGCGGGGGATTCCACCGCGGCCACCAAGCAGCCGGACAAAAAACCGGAAACAGGATGGGGAGAGTGTCTGCCGGATTTTTTTACGGATCAGGTGGAGTTCGATAATAAAGCCGCCAATGGCCGCAGCTCCAAAAGCTTCATAAACGAAGGCCGTTTGCAGCAGGTGGCCGATGCTATCCGGGAAGGCGATTTTTTCTTCATCCAGTTCGGACATAATGACGAAAAACCCAGGGAGGATTTGTATACCGAGCCTTCCACTACCTATAAGGACTACTTGAAGCAATACATCGACGTGGCCAAGCAGGCCGGAGCCCATCCGGTTTTGCTCAACTCCATACATAGAAGAGCCTTTGACGAGGCGGGGCGGATCAAAGACAGCCATGGGAGCTATCCATCTGCCGTGCGGGAGCTGGCAAATGAGCTTTCGGTGCCGTTTATTGATATGACGGAACGGAGCCGGAGGCTTCTGGAGGAGACGGGAGAGGAACCCTCCCAAGCCTTCTTCCTGTGGCTGTACCCCGGCGAAAACCCCAATTATCCCGAAGGCGTCCAGGATAACACCCACTTCTCGGAAAATGGCGCGTTGGCGATGGCCCGGCTGGTGGCGGACGGCATCAGGGAGCTGCAGCTGCAGCCTTTGGTCCGTTTGATGAAATGATTCAATAAGTTACACGAAGGGAAGACCCACCTCGCCCATGAAAATCATCGTGACCGCAGGAGCTATTATTAAAGATACAGTAGGCAGAATCCTGCTTCAAAGAAGGTCGGATTACGGAAACTGGGGATTGCCCGGCGGTGGTATGGTGCCTGGCGAAGCAGTTGAGGAGACGATGAAGCGGGAAGTTCTTGAAGAAACGGGGCTGGAGGTTCTCAAGTCCGAATTTTACGCGGTCTATAGCGGAGAGAGAATGCAATATACCTACCCGGATGGAAATCAGGTGGTGTTCGTCATGTTTTTGTTCCATGCGGAAGCTAATTTGGATGGAAAGCTGGATCACGATGGGCAAACCCTGCTGTTTCAGGATGAAGCCTGCGAATCTCTGCAGCTTCAATTTTTCCATTTAGAGGACATTGAATTGGAGCAAATCAGCTCTGTCCAACGGCCCGTATTTGAGGACCTTCGAAAGAATCTCGCAGCCACTTTGAGGACATAAGAGGAGAAAAACATGGCTTATCCCTTTGACTGCATTACGGAGTTTATGTTTGTTGAAACCGCACTTGAACCCGCGGACGTGATTCTGGTCCCTGGCGGAAGCCATCCTCAGCTCATGGAAAGAGCGGCCGACTTGTATCATCAGGGAATGGCCCCTTATATTTTGCCGTCAGGGGGGCCGACGAAGAATGTTGCGTCTACGGAATGGGAGTTTCTCGGGGAGGTTGGAGTCGGACGTGGCGTTCCACAAGAGGCCATCCTCAGGGAAGACCAGGCTTCCAATACCTTCGAAAACGCCAGGTTTTCCTGGAAGGTCCTTCAACAACATGGTGTTCTTGCGCAAAAGGTAATCCTGGTCTGCAAATCCTACCATGCCCGGAGGTCCTTGCTGACCTACCAGACCGAATTCCCGCAGTCAACCACGTTTATGGTATGTCCGGTTGCGGACAAAACAGGCATAACCAAGGACAACTGGTATCTGGAGGAGCAGTCCATCAAAAAGGTCATGGGGGAGCTGACCAAGGTTGGCCAATATTTTGCACATCACATTCCCAATTGGGTCCAAAAATAAAAGATCCCGCCGGCTCCAGGCTGGCGGGGTTGTGTTCAATCTATTGCTTTATAGTACATACAAAAGCCGCTGTTTTCTCCATCATAGACATAACCATTGTCTGCATAAAAGGAATTGAGGGTGCTGTTGTCCGCGATGCAGTCAAGGCGCATCCAGGTTTTTGCCGGAAAGTGGATGCCGGAGGTGCACCAGTTCAGAATCGTCCGGCCCAGCCCGGCGCGGGCATATTTCCGGCGTACCGCCAACCGGTGCAGATACACAGCTCCGTCGCCATCAAAGGCCTTGTCTCCCCAGAGCTCCCGGTCCCATGGGCTTGGCTTGCTTAGCAGTAGAACCATACCGGCGATTTCACCATCCCGCTTGAACACAAACACATCCCCGCGCTGAATAGCGTCTGCCGTATGATGGGAGTCCTTGCCTTCAAGCAATCCGGCCCATTGCGTCGACCCGCGGCTTTTCAGCCACTCCGCGATCTCCACCAATAAAGCCATTACGTCCTCGGTATCCCCGGGTTGGGCGATGGCCACTTCAAACCCGTCGGGAGTGGCGGGCTGCGTTAATCGATAAGGCTGTACCATGGTTTTCCTCCTTCGAAGCCTATAAGCTTTTGGCAATAATCAGGGTAGGGTTGTCCGCCAGGGATACTTCCTCCCCGGAGGAGAGGTAACGGATGACGGGGCGCTGCATGTGCTCGGTGATTTTGATGACGATGGCCTCTTGGCCGTCCTGCATCCCGATCTTCGTTCCCGGCGGGTAGGACGGGACGGAATTGACGAAGGCGCGCACGATATCCATACGGTAGGCGGTATCGCTTAATGTCATGATGTGCTCCATCGCCATATGCGGAGGCATATTCTCGTCCGAAATCAGCTCTTCATACAGGCTGCAGATGCCGCAGATCTGGGCATATTCATGGAAGGTGTCTCCCGATAGTCTGCGGGGATAGCCGGTGCCGTCCATTTTTTCCCGGTGCTGAAAAATGACGTGAGCCGAAAGCAGGCTGAATTCGCGGATGCTCCGGATCAGATTAAAGCCAACCTCCGGATATTCGGCAGGGTCCTTCACGATGACCGACCCGATATTATGCAGCAGGCAGCCAACGGCCACATCCCGCATCATGATTTCATTGTAGCCCAGGTTCCGTGCTACCTGTAAGGCCAGCAGGGCAACATTCACCGCGTGGGCATAGGGCCGCAGCGGATCGGGCAGGGTTTGCTCGGGAACCGGAAGCAGCACCGGATGATTGCGGATTTCCATCAACAGCCTGCCAACGGCGGCTTGCAGATTTTTGATAGGGAAGGAGACGCCTTTTTTGGGGGAGTTAAAAAATTCCTCAACCACTGCCACTACATCCATCCAAGTGGGGAGATCGATCATCTCTTCC
>JAEWAA010000152.1 GCA_023391955.1 Bacillota bacterium
CACCCCCCCCCCGCCCCCCCCCCCCCCCCCCCCCCACTACTCTGGGCATCATCTCTTCTGCTTGAAGTCCGAAACCGAGCGGCGTGCACCGTCGGAAGCCGACACGGTCCGCTGGGTTCGACGGCGCTACTGAACCGCCTCTCGTATCTGCTGCTCCATATCGGGTGTGACCTGAGCCGGTCGCGCAGGAAGGGGCTGACTCCCGCGCTTGCCATTGTTCCCAATGTCGTCAATGAGCAGCTTCATCTCAGCGATCTCGCGAACCTGTGATTCGATGATCTTATCCGCGAGCTTGCGCACGCGGGGGTCGCTGATGCTGGCGTTGCTTGCGTTATTGATGGCGATGGAGTGGTGCGGGATCATCGACTTCATGAAGCTGACATCGCCGATCAGGCCCTGACTGCGGTTCACGTAGAGGAGTACAACTCCGACCAGCACGGCTCCGACCAATACGACGATCTTAATGGCCATACCCCTGTACATTGACCACATGAAGCCGAGCATCACGATAGTCATGACGCACCCCATTACGAGCGAGGAGACCAGCCGGTTTACGCTGAACAGGGCGTGATCGAACGAATAAACAAGCTGGTACATCAAAAAGAACATGATGAACGTTGAGGTTGCGATCATTGCCGCAAACCGACCCCAACCCATTTTCATCATGTTCCTATGGTGATTTTGCTCGTATGACATTGTGGCTTCCTCTACCCCATTCTGCCCAATGAGGGGGAACAAAACCCCCATCATTTTTGTTCCCGCGCAGCTTTTCATTGTCGTGGCACGCCGCTCCACGAACTCTGCCAGAGCGAGCATGAGAGGGGCTGGGTAAGACGGGCTGTATATCAGGCGTAGGGATCGAAGTAGACGATGTCTTCCATTCGGACCTTACCCTTGGCGACGCCCAGGCGCTCCGCCGGGGTCAGGCCGTCCTCACCCGTGAAGCACCAGTTGTACCAGACCCGGAAGATGTCGAGGCACTTGCCAAGCGGCGCCGGACCAGCATGAAGAAGCGGTCGATGGCGTGAAGCCAGGCTCGGTTGAACAGATCCTACGCACGCGACCAGGCGAAGCACCCGGCGGGGAGGAGGCCGTTGCTGACGAAGAGCGCACCATGCGCGTAGAGCAGGCGGGCCCTGGCTATGTCGTCGAGGTCGACCGCCCAGAGGCCGCCGGAGCGGTCGCTCCAGACGACGCGCCCGTCCACGGCCGCCACCGCAGCGAACACCTCGGCGGCACTGGTGCCGGGCTTGAACAGGACCATCGCCGTGGTAACGCTCGGCGGCGGCAGGGCGGCGACGGGCCCGGCGACCAGCACGGCGAGCGTGAGCGCAACCGGGGTAGCGAGCCGCCGTCCTCCGCCGGGCGGACGCCCCTCTCCGGCGCTCCGCCTCAGAAGCCATCCCGCCACGATGAAGGCCACCCCGAAGACGGCGAACCAGAGCAGATCCCACACCAGCGGGTTCGGGGAGTCCATGCGGATGCGATGGATTCCGAGGACCCAGTGGGACAGGACGCTGTCGACGACGTGCCAGACGCCGAACCCGACAAGCGTGTTGGCGAACATCCAGCGGTCGGCGCCGGGCTCGCCATACTCCCGCCGGGTGCGCCAGAGCAGCCAGAGGCCCGCCGCGGCGATGACGTACATGGCCACGTGGAACAGCCCGTCCGCGAGCACCAGCGTGCGAAGGTCGCGGAACGTTTCTCCCTCAAGCGCGCTGAGCAGGTGGTGCCATTGCAGCACCTGGTGCAGCAGGATGCCGTCGAAGAAGCCGCCCAAGCCGAAGCCGAGCAGGTAGCCTGCCCAGGAGAACCGGCCCGTGAAGGCCGTGTCCCGGACCCGCTCCCGAGCGCGGGCCTGCGTCGCGTGCGTGGTCATGGCGGCCACCCCTGGTAGGACTTGTCCCCGATCTCCCGGAGCGCCCGCGGGGCGTCGTCGGGGCAATCGCCGCACAGGCGGTTCGCGGGCACGGCGACGTCGATCTTCTTCGGGTACGGCAGGTTGAGGTTCGCCATGATCCCGGCGAACTCCTCGAAGGACTTGGCGTCGCCCAGGCGGGGGTTGCGCTCCCGCTCCTGGAGCACCGTCGAGACGTGCCGGTGCTGGTAGTCGTGGCTCGGGTAGACGAGCGTGTCGTCCGGCAGGGAGAAGATCTTCTCGCGCACCGACCGGTAGAGCGCCGCGGTGTCGCCGTTCTGGAAGTCGGTGCGGCCGCAGCCGTCGATCAGCAGGGCGTCGCCGGTGAACACCCGCGACGTGTCGCCTCGGTCGACGAGATAGCAGTGGTGCGTGTCGGTGTGGCCGGGGGTGTAGAGCGGCTGGAAGGCCAGGCTGCCCATGGTGAGCGGCTTGTCCTCGGCGACGCCGACGTCGGCGCAGGGCAGCCCGTCCATCGCCGGGTAGGCGACCTTGCACCCGGTCAGGGCCCGCAGCCGACAGGCCGAACTGATGTGGTCGGCGTGGATGTGCGTGTCGAGGGTCACGGCGAGCCGCAGCCCAAGTTGCTGGATGACGGCCAGGTCGCGCTCGACCGTCTCCATCACCGGATCGAGAAGGATCGCCTCACCCATGTCGCGGCAGC
Organism: Bacillota bacterium; assembly: GCA_023391955.1. Taxonomy (GTDB): domain Bacteria; phylum Bacillota; class Bacilli; order Paenibacillales; family NBRC-103111; genus Paenibacillus_AR. The sequence goes on from JAEWAA010000152.1 coordinate 2,583, forward strand.
CGAACAGGTAGGTGTAGGTCGAGGATTCCGGCTCGAACAGCTGACGGAAGATCATGATGTCCCTCCCCGCGTCCGTCCGCCGTCCACGGCGCGCGTGAAGAACGCTTTCGTCTCCGGCGTCCCGAACTGGAAGCCCATCGCCTCGGCTTTGGCCGCCGCCGCGTCCCCGGACAGGCCCTCGCTGCGGGCGATGGACAGGAAGGTGAAGAGCCCGGCACGGCGCCCCGAGGCGCAGTGTACGGCGACCGGACCCGGCAGGCGCGCCACCTCCCGGTCGAAGCGTTCGGCGGTGGCCTCGTTCATGTCCTGCGGGGAGACCGGGATGCTCACGTACTCCAGGCCGTGGCCCCGGGCGACCTCGCCCTCTTCGCTCGGCGACAGGATCTCGTCCTTCTCGCCGGGCGTCCGCAGGTTCACGACCGAGCGGAAGCCCTCGCGGGCCAACTCCGCGACGCGCTCGGCGGTCGGCGGTGCCATCTCGATGGTGAAGCGGTCATCCGCCTTTATGCGGTTCGACATCGGTTGCTCCTCGGTGCAGGGCCCTGTCCCCAGTCTTGCGGCGCAAGCATGGGCATGCCGAGCCGGGTCAGGTCCCGACGGCCTCCAGCGCGGCCTGGGCGCGTTCGCGCGGAGCGGCGTGCGGGGTGGCCGCCTCCAGCCGCCGGAAGTCGCCCCGCAGGCCCTTCAGCGCGGTCCGCTCGCGGTCGATCTCGGCAGCCGTCCTGACGCCCCGCGCGCGGAAGAGGGGCACGGGCGGGCACCAGCCTTGAAGCGCGTGCTGGAGCAGGAACCCGGTCACGACCGCGGGCAGGACGAGGAAACGGCGGTCCAGGAAGGCTCCCAGCACCGTGCCGGTCAGCGCCAGTGTTGCCGCGTTGGCCTTGAGCGTGCGCTCGATGTCCCACTCGTGGTCGAGCTCGTCCAGCCGCCCGTCGATCTCCTCCGGGTGTTCGGCGTGATGCTCGACGCTCCGCTCGATCTGCTCGGCGATCCGCCGGTTGACGGCGTCCGAGGTAGCATCCCTGACGCGCGAGGTTGTCGCGGGCAGCATGGGCATTCTCCTCGATGTCGGATGGGAAACTGATTCGGAAACATTAGAAAGGATTGAACTGTTCCATTGTGACCGGGATGGACGGTGGACGCGACGCTGACGCCCGGCGCGATGCGTGTCGGCGCGCCCCTGTTCCTTGGGGGCGGCGATCGGGATGGCCGGGGACCTCCGGCCGTTCACCGCCACGGCGGCGCTCATCGACGTTCAGCCAAGGCCGCTTGGGGATGCCCGAGAGCACGATGGGTGCGCCGAACGACACGCCGCTGGATCCCGCCGAGTTGACGAACCGCGCCGCCGAGGCCGAGGCGTTCCTGCATTCGCTCGCGAGCCGCCACCGCCTGATGATCCTGTGCTCGCTGGTCGAAGGCGAGATGGCGGTCGGCGAGCTTGTCCGGCGCCTTGGCCTGTCCCAGTCCAACCTCTCCCAGCACCTTGCCAAGCTGCGCGACGAGGGGCTGGTGGCGACCCGCCGCGAAGGGACCGCCATCCACTACCGGATCGGCTCCGAGCGCGTCCGCCCGATCTTGACCGAACTCTACCGGCTGTTCTGCACCGGCCGGAACTCCTCCTCATGAAGGCCCCTCAATGGAACACTTCACCTTGTATCGGCCCTCGTGGGCGGCCTGCTGATCGGGTCGTCCGCCGCCCTGTTCGTCCTCCTCTACGGCCGGATCACCGGCGTCAGCGGCATCCTGGGCGGCTTGCTGCCGCCGACCCGCGGCGACACCTCCTGGCGGGTCGCTTTCGTCGCCGGGCTACTGGCGGCGCCCCTACTGTATGCGGCGGTGACGGGCACGCTTCCGCGGGTGCGGGGCGACGCCCCGCTCGGGCTGCTGGTCGTGGCGGGCCTGCTGGTCGGCTTCGGCACGCGGATGGGGTCGGGTTGCACCAGCGGGCATGGTGTCTGCGGCTTCGCGCGCCGCTCCCCCCGTTCGCTCGTCGCCACCGCCGTCTTCATGGCCAGTGCCGTCGTCACTGTCTTCGTCGTTCGCCATCTCTTCGGAGTGTGAGCCATGCGCCTGATCGCCTCCGCTTTCGTCGTCGGACTGCTTTTCGGCCTGGGACTGGTCATCTCGCAGATGATCAATCCGGCCAAGGTGCTCGCCTTCCTCGACATCTTCGGGGCCTGGGATCCGAGCCTCGCCCTGGTGATGGCGGGCGCCGTTGCGGCGGCCTCGGTGGGCTTCGCCGTCGCCGGGCGCCGAGCCGCACCGCTGTGGGCGCCCGCGTTCCAGATCCCGACCCGGCGTGACCTCGTCGCCCGGCTCATCACCGGGGCGGCCCTGTTCGGGATCGGCTGGGGGCTGGTCGGCCTCTGTCCGGGCCCGGCGCTCACCACGTTGCCGCTGGGGCTCTGGCAGGTCGTCGTGTTCGTGGCCGCGTGCTTGTGGGCATGGCCCTGCACCGCGTCCTGCCGACAGCCACGGCGACGCCCACCTA
>JAEWAA010000583.1 GCA_023391955.1 Bacillota bacterium
GCAGCTCCTTCTCCGTCTTGACACTGCTCTTGGGGAACAAGAACAACCCGCCGAAGCCCGGACCGCCCCACACCCGGTTGCCCTGCGGCCCGGAAATCCGGTTTTGGATCCCGATAACAGCCTTGGGGTTCAGCTTGGACATCTTATCCTGGCTGCCGGACGACAAAATGTTGGTGATCATCATTCCCGCTTCCCCGCGGACAAACCGCTCCTCCTGCTGGGACTTACTGGTTACAGTGAAATCCGGATTCAGGATACCCTCGTTATACAGCTTCTGCATCAATTTCATGGCATCCCGATAAGCCTCGGTATAAAAATCCGGAACCAATCCCTCCTGCTGCAACGCCCAGCCGTTAGGCGCCCCCAGATAAACGGCCAAGTTGCGGAAGGCGCCGTATACCAAATCATTGCGGTCCACCAAACCGTAGGTATCCTGCTTGCCGTTGCCGTCCGGGTCATCAAAGGTAAAGGCCCGCAGCACCCGGTACAGCTCCTCCACCGTCCGCGGCTCGGCAAGCCCCAGGCGCTCCAGCCAATCCTTGCGGTACTGGATCCCCTGCCGGGAAACCGGGCGTTCCCAATACAGCCCGTAGACCCTCCCGAAATAGGAGCCGTTATGGAGGACCACCGGGTCCAGATAACGGGTGAGCAGCGGAAAGCGGGAAAGGTATGGGCCGATCTCCCAAAAACCGCCTGAGCGGACGGCATTGACCACAGACGGATGCTTGAGGTCCACCGACTTGACGGAGAGAACCTCCGGCAGGATGCCGTTGGCCAGAGCCGACACCATCTGGTCGGAGTACAGATTTTCGGGCACCCAGGTGATGGAGAGCCGCTTGCCGGTCTGCTTCTCCAGCTCCGGCACAATACCCGGCAGAGGCGGGTCCCCGGTATTCTGCACCAGCATCATCCGGATCACCGCTTCCTCCTGCGGCTTGTCCGTGGCAACCGGCCCGCTGCTGGCCTTTTCACAGGATGACAGGAGCCAAACGGCCGACAGCAAAACGGGAATCAGGACCAGCCGGGGTCCCGTAAGCCCCTCCGTCCATCTGCCCGTAATCCGTTCAGCCGCACCGTAAGCATGTTCCGGGACTTGAGCGGGAACCGCTTTTTGCAAAAGCCTCATCTATTCTGCCCCCTCCCCGTCGACCGCTTCCCGGTCCGAACCGTCAGCCTGTATATCCCGGTATTTCCCCGGACTCACACCCTCCAGCTTGCGGAAGGAGCGGATAAAATTCTGCGGATTGTTATACTGCAGCCTGGCAGCGATGTCCTTGACGGGCATATCCGTCTCCTTCAGCCACTGCAGGGCAATTTGATGGCGGTGACGGGCCAAATAGGCTGCGAAGGTCATCCCCATACAGTTGCGGAAAATGGTGCCGGCATAGCCGCTTTGGTAATGAAGCCGGTCCGCACAGATATCCAGGGTTAAATCCGAATCGTATTCCTCTTGGACCATCCGCACCATTTCCTTGGCGATGGCCATATGCCGGACCTCGGACTGCTCCTCCATATTATCCAGAAGCGGGCCGATCATCTTCTCTATGAACCACCTTGCCGCCGCATCCTCCTTGTCCAAGGCAAACAGCTGGTCGATAAGCAGCTGCTGCTGCTCCGGCGGCACTGCCTGGCGGGCAATGCTGTTGGCCAGAGCCAGCAGATTCACCAGCAGGCGGACGTATTGGAACTGCCGGTCATACAAAACGGGATATGCCTCCCGGATTTGCCCTAACAAGGTAAGTGCCAGCGCCTCCGATTGCTCCCGCTCCAACAGCTTGATGGACTGGAACAGCTCCTCCTGCAGCTTCCGGGGATAACGGTCATGAAGGGCATGGGATTCGCCCAAGTCGGCAAAACGGATCACAGGCTGGTTCCCGAAGGCCGCCCGGCGCTGCAGGGCCTCCACCGCTTCATCATGGGCCTGCGGAATGAAGGAAGCGCCGGAGTGGGCCAGACTGATGCCTACCGCTACTGGCAGTTCGAGCAGCTCGGCATGGGTGTCCACAATGCGTTTGGCAATCCGGTACGCCTCTTCCTCCAGATTTTCCGCACCGGAGGCTGTGATGACCGTAAGCTGGGTTCTGCCCAACACGGTAGGCTCCAGCCGCCGGCCGGCAGGAATCAGTTCCCCGATAATGTTGTTCACCGCAAACAACAGCAGATCCCGGTCCTTCTCGGTAAACCGGGTTTCCTGCAAATTGCCTGTCTGAACCGCCACCACACAGAAGGAGCTGAGATCAGCATTCAGGCCATACTCCAGCAGGCGCTCCGTTACCTCCTCCTCCTTCAGTCCGCCGAGAAACAGCCGGATCATGAAGAAGCTGCGCAAGAGCTCTCCTTGCCCGGAGAGACGCTCCTCCAGACTTTTTTTGGCGTCAAACAGCACATGCACCTGTTCCCCGATGAAGGCCAGCTCATCCCCTGATGCTCCGCTGCCCGACGGAGGCTGCCCGGCCATAACCTGCTTCACAATGTTGCCGATGGGGCGGTAGAGCTTTTTGGAGCCCAGGTAAGCCAGCAGGATAAACAGCATCAGGAGGCCCAGGCAGATGTAAAAGGTAAACCAGCCGATTTCCCGGGAGTTACGGTTCAGCTCATTCAGGGACACGGCGGACACATACGTCCAGCCGTTATATTCCGAAACCAGATAATTCACCGCATATCTTTCGTTTCCCGCCTTCAGCACAAAGGGTTTCCCGTCAGCACCGGCCAGCTCGCCGGCTGTCTGCCCAACGGCAGCATTCAGCTGGGTGTTGGTATTGCCGCTTTGCAGGATCAGCTCCCCCTGGTCATCAAACAGATACAGCGGCTCCTTCTGCTCCTCCGCCGTAAATACCTCATTCAGCCGGCAGGCGGGAATTTTCACTGTTGCCATGCCGAGGCTGGAATAGGCGGTCAGCGGGAGGCCTTTCTGCAGCAGAAGATAGCTGCCGCAGCCTTCCTCCCCGTCGCCGGGAGAGCGGTGCACCGTCACCTCCGCCAGCTCGGGGATCCGGACCTCCGGGTGGCTCTGCGTCCAGGCGTCCAGCCGGGAGAGCCCTTCGTTGGTGATCATCCAGTTGCCGGCCACGCTCCACACCCGAACCTCCTCAATCCCCGTATCCAGCCGCTGCATATTGGTCAGCTCTGTGCGGACCTGATTGTACAGCTGGAACTGGTCGGGACGCAGCGGCTCCGACAGGACGGACACCATCAGCCGGGAGCTGAAAAAATGGCTCATGGCCTGATCCGCCACCTTCAGCGTCTCCTCCACGCCCAACTGGGTCTGGCGGAGGCTTAACGCCTTCTGCTCGCTTACCTTCATCCGCACCACCTGGGCGGATTTGCCGTACGAAATGATCCCCAGGAGCAGAACGGGAAGGGATGCCAGAATAAAGCAGAATAATAATAATTTCAAATAAAAACGGCCTCTTTGTTTCGTGCGCAAAACCGGTTCACCCTTTTTGATCAGTCTCTGGAGGTCGTGTCGCCAACCCGCTTTCCTAGACAGGAAGGCTTTTACTTGAGGGTCGGACTATGCTACAGTAGAAATTAGAAAACAGGAAAAAAACAGAGGTGAAGAGCATGAACAATCCGCTTTCGGGCAAAATCGCCAAGTATATGGTTTCCGGAGATTCCATCTCCAAGGGTGTGGTGCTTGACGAGGTCCGCAACAAATATGTGGTATTGGAAGAGAACTATGTGGCCCTGCTGCAGGACAAGCTGAAGGGGGTCATTCACAATACTGCGCGGTTCGGCAATACCCTCTTGAAGGGAATTGGCCACCTGAAGCGGGATGTGGTTAACGAAAGGCCGGACGTGGTGCTCATCGAATACGGCGGGAATGATTGCGACTTCAACTGGAACGAAATCGCCGAGAACCCGGCAGGAGACCATACCCCCAAAACAGACTTTAATGTATTCGAAAAGATGCTGACCGAAACCATCGAGTTCCTGCGCAGCAAGGATGTTGTCCCCGTTCTGATGAATCTGCCCC
>JAEWAA010000242.1 GCA_023391955.1 Bacillota bacterium
TTCACATAGTTGGAATTGGTCCGGGGGTAGCTGATGACCTTATGTTTTTCGTACAAGGCCTGGGCGGTGTCCAGGGTTTTTTTGGCGGAAAAACCAAGCTTGCCGTTGGCCTCCCGCTGCAGCAGGGTCAAATCATAGAGCTTGAAGGGAAACTCCTTGGTATCCTTCACTTCATAAGAAGCGATCCGTCCGGGTTTGCCCTTGACCCGGGCCACCACGGCCTCGGCCTTGTCCTTAGCCTTAAACCGGTCCCCCTGCCACATGCCCCGGTAGGTGGTGTCCCCCTGCTGGAAGGAGCCCTCCACCTCGAAGAACTTTTCCGAATCGAAGGCTTCGATCTGCTTCTGCCGGTCATAGATCAAGGCCAATACGGGTGTCTGCACCCGTCCCATGGACAAAAGCTCATTATGCCGGGTGGTAAACGCCCGGGACCCGTTCATCCCGATCAGCCAGTCCGCCTCACTGCGGGCTCGGGCTGCTTGGGTCAAATTTTCGTATTCGCTGCCGTCCTTCAGCTCTGCGAAGCCCCGGCGGATGGTTTCCGCCGTCAAGTCCGAAATCCACAGCCGCTGCACCGGCTGGCGAAGCTTCAGATGCTGCTGGATATAAGAGAAAATCAGCTGTCCTTCACGTCCGGCGTCGCAGGCGTTGACGATCCGGTCACATTCTTTGGCCACCTGGGCGATGACCTTCAGCTGATCCCGGGTTTTCACATTGGGTAAAAGTTTGAAGGATTCGGGAATAATAGGCAGGTCGCCGAGATTCCATTTTTTATACCGGTCGTCGTAATGATCCGGCTCCGCCAGCCCGATGAGGTGCCCGATGGCCCAGGTTATGATGTAGCGTTCGCCTTCAAGGTGGGTCCGCTTGTTGGAGGCCTTAGGCTCCAGTACGGCGGCGATGTTCCGGCCCATATCGGGCTTTTCCGCAATCACAAGGGTTTTCAATGGTCAAAATCCTTTCACGGGAGAATCGGTGCGCGCCTGGTATAGGCGCAGCAGGCCCTTAACGATATAAGGGGCAATAAACAAAATGAACAGCAGCCGAAACATCTGGTAGGCCACAATAATGGATAGATCGGCACCCAACGCCGCTCCGGTAACCCCCATTTCCGTCATGCCGCCGGGGGCCGAGCCCAGAAATGCGGTTAATAGCGACATGGGATGCCACAAGGTCAGAAGATAGCCGGTGCCTAAGGAAAAAAGCACAATCCCGATGGCTCCGAAAAGGGCGTAGGGCAAAAGCTTCTTCCAATTGTCCAGGGAGGAAAGGCTTGTGGTTACCCCCATGTGGGCTCCCACCAGTACCTGGGCAGTCAGAACCGACCAGTGGGGCAGAGCCGGCGCCTCAAGCCCCGCCACCGATAATAACGCCGCGCCCAGCATCGGCCCCAGCATGTAAGGGGTGGGCAAATGGAGCTTGGGACCCAGCACCAGCATCACGGCTACAGCCAACACAAACCATATTGTGTTCGACGACATCCAGGAAACGGAGGCCGCTGCCGAAGCCACAGCCGCTGTTGAAGCTGCACCTTCTACCCCGCCGGAGGACAAACCGTGGAAAGCCAGGAAGGGCACAATAAACACCACGGCCATAACCCGGATGGTCTGCATGAAGGTCACCACCGTCATGTCCGCATCCTCCACCTCATCGCAGAGGACGGCCATTTGGGAGAGGCCCCCGGGTATGCTTCCGAGAAGGCCCGACGCCATGCTGATGCCCGTGCGCTTGACGGTAATCCAGCCGGCCACAAGTCCGAAGGCGACGGTTAAAAGGGTGGCCGCAGCCATGGAGGGCAGCTGTACGGCAATCTGTCCTGCCACCTCCGCGTTAAAGGTGATGCCCATCATGTAGCCCAGCACGCATAAGCCTGCGTTGCGGAAGCCGCGGTGCCATTCGGCCTTCTTTTTGAATACCTCCCGCCACACCAGAAGAATGGTCATAGGCCCCAAAAGCCATGCCAGAGGAATATGAAGCAGCTGGAAGATTGCGCCTCCAGCCAATGCCAAAATCAGTGTTTTGCCTGTCTGTAAGCCCATGCTGCAAAAACTCCTTTTCCATCAAAAAATCATAAAAAATCCGCTCGGCGCTATACCGGAAAGTGTAGCACCCTTGGCTTCCGAGCGCAATGAAGGGAGTAAAACCTAAAAAAAATCCAACAAATCGTCGTAGAAATGCCTGCCGCAAAGTCTTGAAAGTATGGTACAATGGAAAACAGGCTATAGCAGGAAACACGGCGCAATCAAGAGCGGAACACGTGTTCAATGGTGAAAATCCGATTATATTCCCGTTTTGGCCATATGAAAAGCGGGAGCAGGTGGAGGCTGAAGAATGACACAGGCAACGAAAGAGCAGCAATACATTCCGGAGGTTCTGACCTTCGGCGAATCCATGGGACTCCTCATGTCCACGGGCAACAAGGGAATTGAATACTCCGCTACCCTGGACAAGTCCTTCGGCGGCGCAGAGAGCAATTTCGCCATCGGCGTGGCCCGTCTGGGACACCGCGTAGGCTGGTTCGGCCGCTTGGGCAAGGACCCCATGGGTCTGATGATCCAGAAGCGCATCCGCGGCGAAGGCGTTGACGTCTCCCGCGTGGAATTGACCGACGAGGCTCCTACCGGATTGATGCTGAAGGAAGCCATCTCCGGCAAGTCCTTCGTGTACTATTACCGCAAAAATTCCGCAGCCAGCCTGATGCGTCCCGAGCATCTGGACGAGGAGTACATCAAGCAGGCCAAAATTCTGCATGTGACCGGCATTACCGCAGCTCTCTCCGAAAGCTGCCGGGAAACCCTCTGGGCTGCTATCCGCATGGCCAAGAAGCATGGCGTCAAGGTTTGCTTTGACCCCAACCTGCGTCTGAAGCTGTGGACTCTGGAGGAAGCCAGAGACGTGCTGCTGCCTATGGCTGAGGAAGCCGACTACTTCCTGCCCGGCCTGGACGAGCTGAAGCTTATGTACGAAACCGAGGACTTCGACGAAATCGTAGCTCGTCTGTCCAAGCTGCGCGCCGTTTCCATCGTGAAGGGCGGAGATGACGAAACCTACCTGATCGAAAACGGCAAGGTTACTGCCATCCCCTTTTTCAAGGCTGAGCGCGTAGTGGATACCGTAGGCGCCGGCGACGGCTTCTGCGCAGGCTTCATCGTTGGTGTGCTGAAGGGGTATGACCTGGCTGAAGCTGTCCGTCTCGGCAGCCTGATGGGCTCCCTGGCGGTACAGATGGAAGGCGACTGGGAAGCTTTGCCCACCTGGGAAAAAGCCCAGGCGGTGCTCCAGAACAAGAAGAGCGTAGAGCGCTAAGCTGGATTTACTGCGTTAACCATTAACGTCCTTGACCATCAACGGGACGAAGAAAAGGAATGTGGAGATAACCATGAAAAAATTAAAGGTCCTTCAACAAATCGCCGAACAAGGCGTTGTAGCCGTTCTGCGTGCCGATACTGCCGAGGATGTTGTGCGTATGGCTGAGCAAGCCATCGAAGGCGGCATCAAGGTTATTGAAATCACCATGACCGTTCCGGGCGCATTGCGTGCCATCGAAACCCTGGCTGCCAAGTATTCCAGCACCGCCAAGGACCCGGCCCGCTTCGCCATTATCGGCGTAGGTACTGTGCTTGATCCGGAAACTGCCCGCGCCGCTATCCTGGCCGGCTCCGAATTTGTTGTAGGCCCGAGCCTCAACCCCGAAACCGTAATGCTGTGCAACCGGTACCGCATTCCCGTTATGCCGGGCTGCATGACCATCAAGGAAATCCAACAGGCTCTTGAGCTGGGTGTGGACGTAGTGAAGCTCTTCCCGGGCAACGCCTTCGCTCCTTCCATGATCAAGGCAATCAAGGGGCCTCTGCCGCAAGCCAACATTATGCCGACCGGCGGCGTATCCCTGTCCAACCTTGGCGAGTGGATCAAAGCCGGTGCAACTGCCGTAGGAATCGGCGGCGACCTGACTGCAGACGCTGTGAAGACCGGCGACTACAGCATCATTGCCAAAAAAGCCGCTGAATACGTAGCTGCCTTCAAGGCTGCCAAGGCGTAAGCAAGCATAGAATAATCATACAGAAGAACCGCAAGGGGCCAGTGCCTCCCTGCGGTTCTTTTTTTAACCGGCTAACAGCACGGCAGCTATAAAAATAAGCTGGAGCAGCGTACGCGCCGGCAGCTTGGGCACAGGCCGCTCTCCTAAGGTCAAGGATTCGCGGGCTGCTTTTACATTGGCGGGAAACATGGCAACCAGCAGCAGGGCCAAGCAGATCGAGGCGATTCGGGAGGTGGCGGGGAACAGAAGGCCAACAGCTCCGGCAATTTCCAGCAACCCGGTAATGGTAACGATGAGATCAGGCCGGAGAAAGGTGGAGGGCACCATCCGGATTAGATCCCTGCGTTTGGAGCCCCAGTGGGCCGAGGCGGCAACCAGGAGCATAAGGGCAGCCGCAGCCTGGAGGGAGGAATGCCATTCTGAAAAGTACGCAAGACCGGCCAAGCCCGAGGCGCGAAACAGCAGAAATGACACCACCAGCACGTACAAAGGAATCATTGGTAAGCCTCCTTTTCATTTTTGATCCGGACGGGGCTGCAATATAGAAGTGATAAAGGCGGTGAAATCAGTCCCTGTGAAGGCTGGCCCGTCAAACGGAATGGAAGCGCGCATCCGCAGCCCGAAGGTGAGTAGTACGAACATGTCGGCTGTTTTCGCCGCATCCACCGATGGGGGAATCACGCCGTATTGCTGGCCCGTCTCAATCCAGCTTTGGGATAGCTGCACCGACTTTTTGTAGTAGTCTCTTACCGCTTCGGCAATAAGGGGCTGATCCTCCTTGCCAAGCAGATACAACAACACTTTGTTGGTGACATTGCCCGCCTCCCCATAGGAGGAGATGCTGTCCGAAATCGCCTTCATCGGCTCTGCGAAGGTACGGCGTCCGGAGGCCACCTCATCCAAAAACCGGTTATTCGTCTGCTCCAGCTGCTCTTGCAGCACCCAGACGAACATTTCATCCTTACTCTTCACATAGTGGAATATCGCTCCCTTGGACAGGCCCGCTGCATTGGCGATATCCTGCATCGTTAGCAGATGGCAGCCTTTTTCGGCGATCAGGGCAATAGTTGTATCCAGCAGCAAACGGATGGTATTCCGCCTGCGTTCCTCTTGCTTCACCTTTATCCCTCCCATATGAATGGTTGAAAAAAATCTGTATACGCTTATTATAAATACCGACCGACGGTATGTAAATGTGAAAACGCCAGGTTTGCGTATTTGAAGATGCAGTGCGGAGGAGACTGTACAGGCACATGATGGGCCCAGACGTGCATACATCATTACATAGGGCGGAGGCTTGCACCGAATCCGGCTCCGCCGCAGGAGGGAATATGGGCTATTATTACTTGTTTTCCTATGGAACCTTCATCGATCAGGAGGTTCAGCATGTTCTTTTCGGCAGAAGTGTAACGGTAGGCCCTGCTTTTCTTCCCAATCACAGCAGGTTTGCCGACGCGGATGGTTATTATTACGTACTGCAGGAAGCCGGCTGCCAGGTGCTGGGAGAGCTCCTATGCCTGTCGGCGGATGAGCTGATGACGGCGGATCTGTGGGAGAATGTGCCCGATTATGTACGGGTTCTGGTTCAGGTCCAACTGGAGAACGGCTCCGTCGTCACCGCTTATGTGTATTACCGCAGCAGTCCCCAGGCCAAGCTGCCTGCGCCACCGGGAACCTTGGCTGCGGTGCCGCGTCAGCAGGTTATAAGGGCAGCCAAGGAGTTGGCCGCGGAGCTATCCGCAGGCGGAGGCTTGTGAACGGGAGTTGGAACGGGTATGATCAGAAAAACAAGCATCTTCATCCAAAAGAGAGGACTCTGCCATGACATTGCAGCAGCTGCGTTATGTGCTGGAGGTGGCGGCCCGCGGCTCCATGAATGAGGCGGCCAAACGGCTGTTCATCTCCCAGCCCAGCCTGTCCAGCGCCATTAAGGAGCTGGAGGAGGAGCTTCAGCTTATCATTTTTCAACGAACCAACAAGGGGATTATGCTCTCCAAGGAAGGCGCCGAATTCCTGGGTTATGCCCGTCAGGTCATCGAACAGGCGGAGCTTCTGGAGAGCCGGTATCTCAATGCGAAGCCGTCGCCGCAGCATTTTTCCGTGTCCACCCAGCATTATGCATTCGCCGTGAACGCCTTCGTCAAGCTGGTGCAGGAATACGGGCAGGATGAGTACGAGCTGTCCCTGCGGGAGACCAAAACCCATGAGATCATCCAGGATGTGAAGGATCAAAAAAGCGAAATCGGCATCCTTTATATGAACGACTTCAATAATAAGGTCATCAGCCGCCTGCTGAAAAATGCCAATCTCATGTTTAACAGCCTTTTTACGGCCAAGGCCCATATTTTTGTGAGCGCTCATAATCCGCTGGCGAAGCATCCGGTGGTGACGCTGGAGCAGCTGCGGGAGTATCCGTACCTGTATTTTGAGCAGGGGGAATACAATTCCTTTCACTTCTCGGAGGAAATCCTGAGCACCATCGCCCGTCCCAAAAGCATCCGCGTCAGCGACCGGGCCACCCTGTTCAATCTGCTGATCGGCTTAAACGGCTACACCATCTCTACGGGTGTGCTGAGCAAGGATCTCAACGGCAACGACATTATTCCGGTGCCGCTGGCCAGCGACGAGACTATTCATGTGGGCTGGATTTGCCATCAGAATGCCGCCTTGTCCAGACTGGCGGTTGCCTATGTGGAGGCCCTGCAGGAAGCGATCCAATAGCCCGTTTTTCGGCGGGTTGTTGGCGCAGCTTGGTTATGGGTATATATTTTGGCTATATCCAGCCATAGCTTTATGGTCATACCCTATATCCGACCGGATATGTTATCTTTCCAGTAACAACGGATTGGCGACAAGGAGAGATGGCGGATGAAAAGCGGCAACCTGGGTTATCCCCGTATCGGGCTGGAGAGACAGTGGAAAAAGGCGTTGGAGTCCTTTTGGACGGGGGAATTGGCCGAGGCGGATCTGCATGCAAGGCTGAAAGAAATCCGCCTGTCCAACCTGAGGCTGCAGCAGGAGAAGGGCCTTGATATCATTCCCGTAGGGGATTTTACGTATTATGACCATGTGCTGGATACGGCGGTGATGTTCGGGCTGATTC
>JAEWAA010000291.1 GCA_023391955.1 Bacillota bacterium
GAGAAGGATATGGCAACTCGCAATGATGTGGCGCGGCTGGCAGGTGTGTCCGTGGCTGTCGTGTCGTATGTGCTGAACAATAAAAGCTTCGTGAAGGAAGAGACCCGCCGCAAGGTGCTGGCCGCGATGGAGGAGCTGGGCTACACGCCCAATCTGACGGCCCGCAGCCTGAAGACCCGCAAAAGCGGGCAGCTGGCGGTGCTGACCAATTTTATCGGTAATCCCTTCGAGGCGGGGATACTGCTGCATCTGGAGGAGTCTGCCCGGCAGCGGGGGTATATGATTGCCTACCGCAGCTACGATTCCACCCGGGAGCCGGAGCTGCTGGCCCAGCTGGCCGGGCGGGTGGACGGGATCGTCCTGCTGGGGCAGAGCCTGGCCCAGGACACTCTCACGTCCTTCTCCAAGAAGGGGGTCCCGGTGGTTTCCGTTATGGCCCCGGGAAGAACGGAAACCCCTATCCACACCGTTGACGTGGATTGGACGGCGGCTTACCGGCACGTGGTGGCCGAGCTTGTCCATCTGGGGCACCGGCATATTGCCTTTATGGGGCATGGAGGTTCGTCGGCCCCGCTTTATCCCCGGATGGAGGCTTTCGCAGCAGCGGTGGAGGAAATATCGCCGGACGGTGCGCTTCGGTGTGATTGGCTGCAGGACGGGGGGCGCTATGAGTCTGCCCGGGAGCATCTGCTGGAGCTTCCGGTAGAACCGCCATTTACTGCCCTGGTCACCGCCAATGACTTAACCGCCATCGGAGCCTGCTCCGCTTGCAGGGAGCGGGGCTGGGCGGTGCCCGGCCGGCTCTCCATCGTCAGCTCGGAGAATATTCTGATGGTCAGCGAAACCTATCCGCCCATCGCCGCCCTGGATTACCCCCGGGAGCAGGCTGCGCACCAGGCCATGGAGCTTCTGGTCCGGCTGATTGAGGAACCGGCGGAGAACCGGGTAGCCGCAGGCGAAGGAGCAGCCTCCGCCACCTCCGCAGAGGTTATCCGGCTGCCCGCTCCCTTCCTGTCCCGGCCCAGCCTGGCGCAGGCGCCGCACATCTAATAGGGGTGTGCATACACCCTAGCGAAACCAAACAATAGCCCCTTCCACTAGCCGCAATAAACGGCAGGTGGCAGGGGCTGTTTTTGCTGCTCCTAGAACTCTTCGTAAACCGCCGGGTCCTGATCCTGCAGCCGCCCGTCGGCCCGGGTCAATCTGTTGATCAAGGCCATTTCCTCCGGTGTCAGCTCAAAATCGAACACCTCCAGGTTCTCCTGCTGATGCTCCGCAGAGCGTGCCCGGGGAATCGGCAGGGCGCCCAACTGGATATGCCAGCGCAGGACCACCTGGGAAGGCGTTTTGCCATATTGGCGGGCAATACCGGTGATTTCCGGCTGCTCCAGCATACCGGTGCTCCGCCCCAAGGGGCTCCAGGACTCCGTAACAATCTGCTGCTCCTTATGCCACTTGCGCAGCTCCTCCTGATTGAAGTACGGGTGCAGCTCAATTTGATTCAGGCTGGGTTTCACACCGGTTTCCGCCACCAGCCGTTCGATATGCTCCGGCAGGAAATTGCAGACGCCGATGGAGCGGACGTAACCCCGTTTTTTCGCTTCGATTAACGCCTGCCAGGCTTCCACATAAAGATTGATCCGGGGATTGGGCCAATGGATCAAATACAGGTCATAGTAGTCCAAACGGCCCCGGTACAGGGATTCCTGAACGGTTTCCAGCGCTTCCTGGTAGGCGTGGCGTTTGCCGGGCAGCTTCGAGCAGATTAAAAGCTCGTCCCTTGGCAAGGAGGCCTGCCGGACGGCCTCTGCCACTGTCCCTTCGTTCTCATAGCGGAAAGCGGAATCCAGCAGCCGATACCCCAGCTCAATGGCGCGTTTAATGCCGGCAACCCCGGCCTCCCCCTTTAGACTATAGGTGCCAAAACCGATTGCAGGAAGGGTGAGCCCGTCATGTAATGAGAGATTTGGAATGGTGTGCATCGATTTATCGCTCCTTCCGGTGAGTGTTAAAGCGTGTATTTCCGCATCATTACATTATAACCACCCAGAAGGCGGTTGGCTGGGTACGTGGAACTAAAAACGCGAAAAAGCATTGACAAACTGTATCGCCAGATACATACTGTATCAAATGAAAGAGAATTAATTCCATTCATGATACAAAATGTAACAATAATAGGGGGTCCCTATATGCATCAAGCTGATTGGAATGTAGAGATTTTTGGAAAAACCGTTTAGAGGAGGCGCAAGGTTTTATGATTAGGGAAGTTTTTTTTCTCCGGGCCATCGCTTGTTTAAGTATTGTTCTGGGCCATTCCATCTCATCATCCTTGAACTGGTACCCCTTTCTGGATACAGAAAGCGGACTAACCCTCAGCGTATGGAAAATCGTGACGGAGCTTTTGCTGTTTGGCACACCTATGTTTGTGTTTATCTCTGCTTTGGTGCTGTCCCATGCTTACCCTCAGGGGACGCCGGAGGGTTTTTTGGTGAAGAGAACCAAGTACATTCTGGTTCCTTATGTCATTATGGGTGTTTTTTATGCAGCGCTGGCCTGCGCCATTGAGGGCTCCTTTGGCCCCCTGCTGGTGAAAATATGGGAGAATATCGTGCTGGGGCAATTCCACGGATATTTCATTCTGATTATCTTCCAGTTTTACCTGCTCCATATTGGGTTTCACAGGGTGGTGAAGGCCATTCCTTTCCGGAGACTGCTGCCTTATTCGTTATTGGTCAATGCGGGGTATTTATTGATCGTTGCCCTTCTTTGGAAAAAGGTTCCGCTTCCCGTCAGCGTGTGGTGGCTGCCCTTCTTCGCCTGGATTTTCTATTATGTGCTGGCTTGCCATGTGGGGCAGAATCTGGATTGGTACCGGCGTAAGCTGAGTCCGTACAGGCTGTATCTTCTTATTGGAAGCGCGGCGGGAGCGGCAGCTGTGCTTCTGTCGGCACAGACAGGGATGTTCCCGTTTGGCTCCAAGCGTGTGGATGTGCTGGTGTATACGGTGCTGCTTTGCTTCTTTATCTTCGCGCTGGCCTCTAAGGCAAAGTTTGTTCCCCGCTGGCTGGAAACGGTAAGCTCCTATTCCTTCGGCATCTACTGGCTTCATGTGTTCTTCATTGCGGTTCTCCATAAGGCCTTCAAGGTTATGCCCATGGGCTTCCGGGAGCATTGGAATTTGTCCTTCTATATCCTGTACCTGTCTGCAGCAGCCTTATTGCTGTCCATGGTTTCCACCTACCTGCTGACGCGCCATCCGGCCGGGGAGTTTATAGTAGGCAAGCTGGGTGTAACCACCCGTGGCAAACGGATGCGCAATCCGGCTGCCGACCAGCATTTAACGGTGGCGAAATAAAGAGTGACGGCCCGTCCGCCTCACAAAAAAATCCGCAGAGCCCTGGCGCTCTTGCGGATTTTTGTTTAAACGGTGAGCTGCATGCCGGGCTCAGGCAGAATAATCTCCCCGCCGAATTCGGCTGCGGCCTCTTCCCGGAGCTGGCTGAGCTCCCCAAAATGGGGGAGATGGGTGAGCACCAGCCGTTTGGCGCCCGCCTTGGCTGCCAGCCGGCCGGCTTCCGCAGCTGTCATATGTCCGTAACGCGCTGCCTCCTGCCCGTTGTAGAAGGAGCTTTCGGCAATGAGCAGGTCCGCGTCCTGCAGCCAAGGCAGGAGCGCCTCGTTATAGCGGGTATCGGCTGTATACACCATAACCCTGCCCTCTGCTTCAATCCGCATCCCCAGGCAATAGCCGTCATGATCGGTCCGGAAAAAACGGAGGTGCAGTCCGTTCTCCTCCTTGAGGCTGGTGTTGTGGGAGATGCCCTCGGCATAGGTCCCCTTCATTTCCTTCAACGGCCAATCCTCTTCCTTCTCCCGAGGCAGCATAATCCGCAAAGGCTGCCGCCGCCGCATCAGGTCGGTTTCCACCAGGCAGGCGTACTGCAGACACCCCAAATCGGCCACATGGTCGTGGTGGTGATGGCTGATGACAACCGTTGACAGCTCGCTCAGAGGAATAAACCTCTGCAGTGCGCTTAAGGCGCCGCTACCGCAATCCAGCAGAAGCCGCTGGTCCCCCGCTTCCAGCAGATAAGAGGCGCTGGCTTCCCCCGCAGCGGGATAAGCGCCCCAGCGTCCGATAATCCTCACTTTCATGGACAAACCTCCTTATGGCCTTCCTCCTATTTCCTCTACCTTAGCAGGATCCAGGCACCAATGCAAAAACAGTAAGATCCATCAACTGAAAAAGGAAGATCCATCATTCACGCCCCCTCTGCAGGAGATTTATAATCATATTTGTAAGGAAGGGAATTAAGGAGGAGGGGTAACGTGGGACAGGATAAACAAGCGGATATTGTCATTTACGGAGGTACGGCTGCAGGCATTATGGCGGCTGTCCAAGCCAAAAAAATGGGCAAAACTGTAGTTGTAATCGAACCCAGCAACCGGATCGGCGGATTGACCACCGGGGGACTGGGAGATACGGATGTCGGCATGAAGGAAGCCATCGGAGGTTTATCCCTGGAGTTTTACCGGCGGGTCGCCCGGAAATATGGGCAGGACGGGGCGTGCTGGCGGTTCGAACCCAAGGTAGCGCTGGAGGTGCTGCAGGAATTTGTTACGGAACACAGCATCGACGTTGTGTATGGGGAGCGGCTTGAGCTTAACGGCGGGGTGGAGAAGCTTGGAACCGCCATCCAATCCATCCGCATGGAATCCGGAAAGGTCTATCGTGGCAAGGTGTTTATCGATGCGACGTACGAAGGGGATCTGCTGGGCAAATCGGACGTTGCCTATTTTGTCGGCCGGGAGTCCAATTCCCAATACGGGGAGACCTTAAACGGCATTCATCCCGGCAATGAGCTGCCCGGCGGGATTGATCCCTATGTGGTCAAAGGGGTACCCGAAAGCGGTCTGCTGCTGCGTGTGAATCCGGACCGGGGCGGAGATATCGGCGATGGGGACACCAAGCTTCAGGCTTATAACTTCCGCATGTGTCTGACGAACAATCCGGACAACCGCATAGAGATCGAAAAGCCGGAGGGATACAACGAAGCGGATTACGAAATTCTGTTCCGTGCTATTGAGCAGGGGCAAAGCACCAAGTTCTTTAAGTTAAACCTGGTCACCCCGGATAAGACGGATTCCAATAATAACAGCGGCATCTCCACGGACTACAACGGGATGAATCACAGCTATGCCGAGGCGGATTACCAGACGCGGGAACAAATCTGGAAGGACCATCTGGTTTATCAGCAGGGGTATGTCTGGACCATCCAGAACCATCCGCGTGTGCCGGAGGAGATCCGGGCGGTGTATAAGCCGTGGGGCTTGCCTCTTGATGAATTTACCGAGACGGGCCATTGGACTCCCCAGCTGTACGTCAGAGAGTCCCGCAGAATGGTAAGCGATTATGTGGTGACGGAGCATGTGGTCCGGCTGGAAAATCGGGTGACGGATTCCATCGGGATGGGCTCCTTTGCCATGGACTCGCATCACACCCAATATTATGTGAA
>JAEWAA010000597.1 GCA_023391955.1 Bacillota bacterium
ACTGGAGGCACGGGGGCTACTGGCGCTACGGGGGTGACCGGAACTTCTGGCGTAACCGGAGCAACAGGAGCTACCGGCGATACTGGCGCCACCGGCGTCCCTGGAGCGACGGGTGCGACGGGCGATATTTCGGCAATAGAAATTGTTTCTACCGCAAATCGGTACTTTCATTTCCCACCTGCAGATCTGAACTTGTCTTCCTCTGTTACAATTCCTGCAGGGGAGTTCAGCGATGATAATGGAAACAGCGTTACCGAATTTGCCGGACTAGGCACAAACAGCTTCAATAATCTATTCATTAATGGTCTTGTACAACCTGGCAATTTATATAGCATTAGTCCCGGCATGTTGTTCTTTCCTGCACAAAGCGGCAGCATATTTGCTGGTACGCCTATCATTATTGAGACTGTACAATTTAATCTTCAAGTGCAGGATGGATAAAAATGGTTATCATTCCCCGTTCCTTCGCCCTTACTACCTCCGAATCTACCACATATACTATTTTTAGGTAGGGAGGTGAGAAATCATGCCAATCGTAACCCCATATCAAAATAGTCTGAGATTCGCATCCACCTTTGGTGCAGGGACAGGAACGGGGGCAACATTCGCTATTGCTGCCACAGCATTTACTGACGACGGCGGCACTGCCGCCACAGCATTTCCGGGCTCGTTCAATTATTACAATCTGTATATTAACGGCATTTTGCAAACAGCGGATACGTCCACCGTTACGACGACTGCGATTACCATCCCGGGTGGAGACGTCCTGAGTGACGGCACACCCCTTGTCGTTCAGTTCGTCGTGTCTTAAGGTGACTTGATCATTCTATAATTCTATAAAAAAACCTCTTTTCAACTTCTATCCCTGATAGAAGTTGTTTTTTTCCTCCTCTGCTGTACCGCGTGGTCAAAGAGGAATCCCTTCAGCTGAATGGTTTCTATCGGAGGGCCTCTGCCCGTGCGGCTTCTTTTGCAACCTTTCGCAGGTGCCGGCATTTTCCCCGACCTCTGAATCTACGCCCATCCCCATTGTCTCCGATTCTCCGCTTCCCCTTGTTATCAGCCTGTCGACCCCCTGCAATTGAAGAACTGGCTTCTGGCCAGAAACTCTCTGTTTGCCGAAGATCCCTACTTCTCAGCCATCCTTGAAGCAGCCGAAAGGAACAACCTGAATCCGCTGCTTCTTTTCGCCATTACCGGACAGGAGCAGGGATATGTGCCCAAGGAAAACAAGCAGGCCAAGAAAATTGCGAACAATCCCTTCAATGTGCATCACAGCTGGCAAGCTTACAACACCGGTATTGCGGATTCGGCCCATATCGCCTCCAAAACCATCCTCTCCATCAGCCGTACCCGACCTGAAGGGGACCATCCCATCCAATGGCTGAATACCCGGTACCGGAGGATCCCGAGTGGCGGGTAGGCGTCAACTCTATTTTTGAAAAGCCGCGCCGGGAAATTTCTGCTGCGCATTGAATTTCCATTCTTCTAAGCGGGTGTCCCAAAAGTCATAAGCGACTTAGGGCCCCCCTTCTTCAAATTGTAAAACAAAAAGAAACCTTCCCTTGGTAAAATGGAGGTACCACCCAACCATACACCAAAAGGAGAGGTTTCATTTGTACATTCAATATACCATGGATCAACTCTGCTTACCAATGGATTTAGAAGAGGACTTCCCGCCAATCACCTCGTTCGGGTGGTCAACGCGGCCGTCAATCGTCTCGACGACGCCATCTTCGACACAGCTTACCCTGGAGGCGGACGAGACAGCTACCACCCTAAAATGCTCACCAAAGTCATCATTTACGCTTACACGCAGTGTATCTACTCTTCTCGCCAGATCGCCAAAGCGGTCCGTGAAAACATCATGTTCATGTGGATTGCCGGCAGACAAAGACCGGATGCCGGCAGACAAAGACCGGATTTCCGCACCATCAACCGGTTACCGCCGTTCTTCAGTTTTTGGCTGAGGAGAACTACGTGCAACTCGAGCATTACTTTGTGGACGGTACCAAAATCGAAGCGAATGCCAACCGCTACACCTTTGTTTGGGGAAAAGCTGTCGTGAAGCATAAAGCCAAGCTCCAGGAGAAAGTGGAGACCTTATTCGCGGCTATAGAGGAAGCCGAAAAGCAAGAAGAAGGAACGCACGGCGGCAAGGATCCTCTCGAGTTGGGCGAGTTCTCCTCCATCACCAGTGAAAAGCTGGAGCAAGCCGTCAAACAAGTGGAGGATCGTCTGCAGGAGAAACCAAAGGACAAGCTGCTCAAGAAAGCCGTGCGAACGCTCCGCAAGGACTTCCTTCCTCGTCTTCAAAAGTATGAGACTCAGGAAGCGACTTTAGGCACGAGAAACAGCTACAGCAAAACGAATCCGGACGCCACCTTTATGCGGATGAAAGAGGATCACATGAAAAACGGTCAGCTCAAGCCAGGATACAATATACAAATCGGGAATGAAAATCAATTCATTTTGGGCTACAGCGTCCATCAACGGCCCACCGACACACGTTGCCTGATCCCTCATCTCGAAAATGTCACGGCGCAGCTAGGAAACCTGCCCAAAGTCGTCATCGCGGATGCAGGCTATGGTGGGGAAGAGAATTACGACTACTTGGAGCGCAAGGATGTCGAAGCCATTGTGAAGTACAGCACGTATCACTGCGAAAAAAGTAAGGCTTGGCAAAAGGACATCAGCAGAATTGACAACTGGACGTACGACAAGGAAACAGACGTGGACATGTGCGGCCCGACAAATGCTTCATTTCCGACGCGTGAGCAAAGAGATAACGGAAAGTGGATATGAAATCGAATACCGGAACTATCAAAGTACAAGCTGCGAAGAATGTCCGCTCAAGCCGTAGTGTACGAAAACCCAAGGAAACTGTGAGATCAAAGTGAGCATGAAGTATCTGCGGCTGAAGAACCAAGCCCGGCAAAGCTAAGCAGTGAGGAAGGCTATGCGTTAGCCGTGAGGCGGATGATCGAACCAGAGCCGGTATTCGGAGCTTTAAAAAACAATCGAGGGTTTAAACGGTTCCTGCTTCGAGGCTTACCCAAAGTAAGCTTGGAGGTCGGGTAGCTTTCGCTTGCCCATAATTTGCTTAAGAAGGTTGCAGTGGACGCGAGAAACCCGGGAGCAAAGCGAAAACAAGCCGCTTAGCTTCCAGGTTTCTTTTGTAAACCGCCCTATTTTGTCTCTGAGGTTGTTCCCAAGACTACATTTGGGACAACCTCCTAAATTCCCGAATTTTCGGCAAAATCCCCGCTTCTTCTACCGCAACAGGAGTCCTACATCCCTTTTTCACACATAGATTGTAATAACTGATAATAGAAATGCCAGCTATCCCCAACACGCAACGGTATTACCAGCTTATGGGCAGCGGGGCGTGTTAGGTTGTGCTTCCTTCGTAAGAGCCGATTCCTACCCCTGGAAAAGGGAGGTGCAGGATCTGTTTTATCCCCCTTGAACCGCAACCGCTTGAACAACTTTCGCAGAGACAAAATCGGGTTAACAGCTGGTGCTGTATAGACTAAATGCGAATGGAATCGTAGTCTTGACGAAAATAGAAAAACACCGCTTCGTCTGGTAAAGTGAGAGTGTCGAGCTACC
>JAEWAA010000336.1 GCA_023391955.1 Bacillota bacterium
GGGCGGACTGTGTTCAGGGTCCGTGCACACCGCCAACGCCTAACGGAACTATGAACACCTTAGCGGCAAAAATGAAGACGTTTGAATTTCTTACGGAACTGAGAAGCTCTTAGACGCCTGGATTGGCCGAAATTCACGCCGATTAGCATTCTAAGAGCCTGTGAGTTCCGTTACGCCCGCGAAAAACCGGTTATTGGCCTGTAAGGTGCTGTGAGTTCCGTTACATGCGGGAAGCTGGTTTAGCGCGGCTCATCATAACAGGTCCGGCCTGGGGCATCGGCCAAGTGATTCGAGATAGGAGGCAATACGTCTGTGAGTGTTTCCCTTTTGGCGATAGTGGCGCTGGTTGCCCTGTGGGGCCAGTCGGTTTTGTTCCGCCGGCGGGGGCTCAAGCGGCTGGATTACCGGCGCAAGTTTGACCGGGATTTTTGTGTGGAGGGCGATATGGTGGAGATGCAGGAGCATATTGTCAACGACAAAGCCCTGCCCCTGCCCTGGCTGCGCTTGGAGGCGCTGCTGTCGTCCAGCCTCCAGTTTGTCAGCCAGGAGAATCTCAGCATCGCTACCGGCGCACGGCTGCAGAACCACCGGAGTCTGTTTTCCCTATGGGGCCATACCGAGGTGATCCGCCAGCACAAGGTCCGCTGTGTAAGACGGGGCTGCTATGATCTGGAGACGGTTACCCTCAGCTGCGGGGATCTGTTCGGGATTTCCCAGTCGGTGCGCACCGACCGGGTCAATCAGCGGCTTCTGGTGTATCCCCGCTCCGTCCCGTTGGAGGAGCTGCCTTTGCCCTGGCGGGGCTGGCAGGGAGAGTTCGCCGTTAAGCGCTGGATGGTGGAGGACCCCTATCTCATGCTGGGGGTGCGGGAATACCGCAGCGGCGATTCCCTGCGGTCTATTCATTGGAAGGCCACCTCCCGCACGGGGCAGCTCCAGGTCCGGGAGCATGGCTACACCGCCGACCGGCGGTTGATGATTCTTTTGAACATTGCGGAAAAAGAGGACATGTGGGCTGAGGTAAACGAGGAGGCCCTGATGGAGTGGGGCATCCGCTGTGCATTAACCCTGGTGGAGCAGGCGCTGGCGGAGGGAATGCCGGTTGGCTTCGGCTGCAACGCACCGACGGTGGATGAGCCGGAAACCAGCATCCGGCTGGCTCCTGGAGCAGGCAATGTGCACCATAAGCAGGTGCTGGACGCCATGGCCCAGCTGAAGCTGGAGCAGCAGGTGCATTTTGCCGAATATCTGCGCCTGGAAGGGGAACGGCTGGAGGAATCCTGCGATTATGTTCTCATCTCCGCATACAAGAGTCCGCTTCTGGAGGAGCAGATGCAGGCGCTGGAGGAGCAGGGCAGCAAGGTGCTGCTTTTGCCGCTGGAGCGGTAGCGTGTAGCCGGACAGAAGCATCAAACGGACCCAACCCAATCCGGTTCTCCGGCTGGCCAAGCGCAAGCAGGCTGAGGGACCGTTTCGATTTACGTAAGTAAGGAGGTTGACCATGAAGACCGGCAATCCGTTTTTGGCATATGCAAAAAAAAGCTGGACCGGCATCGCGCCCGGCTGGCTGGAGCTGGTATCCCTGTCTCCGGTGCTGCTGGGGATAGCCGGCTCGTTATATAACGGCAGCGTCTGGGCCTGGGGCTGGCTGGCGGGTTTGGCAGCCTACACCGTATGGGGTGCCTTATCGGCGGCGATTCCTTTTTTGAACAGGCGGGGGCTGCTGATTCTCTGGACGGCGCCTTTGGTGGTGGGCTGGGCGTGGCTGCTGCACGGCGTTTCGTATAACGCGCTGTTGTCGGCGGTGGCGGGGATCGTCCTGGCCGTCCGGGCTGCAGGGGCTGTCCGCTCCGGCAAAGGCGAAATCCAGCCCATCTTTCCTTGGATGGGACTGGCCTTATGCGCACCCTCCGGCTTTTATATCCACCGGGCCGAAGGGCTGGGCAGCTATTCCGACGGCTTGGCAGTCATTGCATCGGTACTGTTTCTGCTGGCGATCCTGATCGGAAACTCGTATTCGATGTCCGGAGGCGCGTATGGAGGCAGGGGCAGGAATGCTTCCGCCCGCCACATGAGGCGTTTTAACCGGTTGCTGGTGGCGGTGTTCGGGCTTCCGATCTTTCTGCTCTCCTTCTGGGGGTTGGTGGACGGCGCCATCGGCACGGCTGTGAAGGAAGCCCTGCGCTGGCTGCTGGGCCTGATGGCCGGAGAGCCGGTGGAAATGCCGCCGGAGCCGGCAGCCACACCGGGGCCGCAGCAATCCGGCTTGCCCGAGCCCAAGGGTGACCCGGCTCTCATTTGGGTCATTCTGGAATACCTGCTGATGGCGGTCTTTATTGCAGCCGCTGCGGCCTTCGTGTATTACTGCGTCAAGGGACTGTCCCGGTGGCTTCCGGGTTGGCTGAAACGGGTTGCGGCCTGGTTCGCCCGGAGAGGCAACGGCCAGGCCGAGGACCCTGACCCGGGATATGTGGATACGGTGCTGTCCACCCGGGAGGGTAAACCCGGCGGCGGCGGTCCGTTGGGACGGCTGAAACGCCTGTTCCAGAGCCGCCGCGAGGTCCGCTGGGAGGACCTTGCGGACAACCGCCAGCGGATGCGTTACCTCTATGCCCAGGCGGTGCGCCGGGCAGTCCGGGTGGGCTTCCGCTGGCAGGCGGAATGGACGCCGGCTGAAGCAGCCGCTGCTGCTGCCCGGGAAGCAGCCAAGCCGAAGGCCGGGCTGCAGTCTGCAGCTGCCGGCCAGACGGCGGCGAAGCTCCTGGACCGGGAGCTGAGCGACGCCTACGAACGGGCCCGTTATGGCGGCCAAGAGCCCGATGACGCGGAAGTAGCCCGGTTCCGCAGCAGGAGCACAGACAAATAAGCGGAGCGTCATGATGGAGGGCTACCCATATGGAATGTCCATGGTGCTATAAGGAGATGGAACCGGTTAATGACCGTTGTCCTCATTGTAAGACGGCCATTTTTTTGCCGGAGGAGGCCGTATTGGAGGCGGAGCCCGGGGAGCTGGAGGACGAAGAGACGGAGGAGGAGCGGGATCTCTCGGATAGAGTGGAGGACATCATCGCCAGCCGCTTCCGGTGCACCAAGTGCGGGGGCAGGTCCAGCAGCATTCAGGAGGTGGCCATGACCGGAACGGGCTTATCCAAGCTGTTGGATATCCAGCATCATCATTATTTATTTGTTTCCTGCACGGATTGCGGGTTTGTGGAGATTTATGACCCGAATATTTTACGCGGTAAAAAATCGGGGGAGCTTGGTTCCACACTGGACTTTTTCCTGGGTTGATTTCTGACTGGCTGTCGGGCTTCTTGCGCCGGGGAGTCACCTGTTCAAGCTTTCGCCCATATCCTGATATCATGTACAGCTGCGAAAGAGCCGCTCTTACGTTCCCGTAAAGAGCGGCTTCATGCTACAGGAGGGGGCGAAAACAGCGTGATTGAGGTTAAAGGTGTAATGGCAAACCAGCCGCCGGCGGGAGCAACTCCTGCGGAGACGGAGATTTTTTGGATGAAGGCCGGCCAACAGACCGTGTACCGGTATGCTTCATGGGAGGAGCTGGGCTTTGAGCTCCGCACCAGGGTCCTGCTTACGGAGGCGGCTCAGGCCTTGCAGACAAGCGGTGCCCAATTTGCGGTGTTCCGGGATTCCCGCTGCAATCCCCTGTATTGGAGGCGGGATGAAAGGGGAGGGTTCCGGCTTCTGCCGAATGTGACCCCTGCAGACGGGATCCGCAATATTTTTCAGGAAGGGCCGCTGTATGCCTTTGAGTGTGCGACGGCCATGGTGATTGTGCTGTACAAGGGTATGCTGGACAGTCTTGGGGACGGGCTGTTTAACCTGTGGTTCGGAGGACTGCTTTTGTATGATTGGCACTATGATGAGGACCTTATACTGGTGGATTCCAAAAAGCCTCAGGATGCGGTGCCGGGGGACGTGCAGTATTTCAAAAATCCTGATGTTTCGCCGGACCACCCGGAATGGCAGGGGGAAAATGTGCTGCTGATGTTTAACGGCCTCTATTATGGCCATGGCATCGGCATCAAAACCGGCGGGGAGATTATCGAGTCCTTAAACCGGAAGCGTCGCCCCTTCAGCCAGACCTCGGCTTATCTGATGGATATCGTGGTCCACCCGGATTATCCGAAGCTGTACCGCACCATAATCGGGGGAAGCGGGTGGAACCAGCCTCTCCCCGCCCAATATGGCGGCAGCCCCTGGAATCTTCCGGGGCCTATCGGGTTCCCGCCAGCGCCAAGAACCTCCGGTGGCATGAGCTCATCGGAGGTGAGAGGGATAAGGGCCAAAATCGGAACGGATGCTTTCGTTTAAAGCACAAATCTGGTGGCTGAAGAGTGGTCGATCAGTTGTGTGAAATGCAGAAGTGCATCTATTTCACTCCATCTCATCCCGATGGGAACCGCATCCTGCAAAAATGCAGTTATTTTGCTTAACTCAGGGTTATTTCCCGTTTATCTCTAGAAATAACTGCATTTTTGCAGTTATACAGCCTGAAATCGGGTGAACGGGTAAAAATAACTGCACTTTTGCAGTTGCCCATCGCTGTGCAAACCGCTAACTTATAGTGCCTACCGGTGTATCCGCTGATTCCAGCGGCCGCAAGGGGTAGAGTAGGCACCCATCCCGCGACAGACACAAACAGTTACCTCCACTTTTCCAGCTCCGCCGCGATGTTTTCCCGGGTCACCTTGCGCCGGTGCAGAGCCAGGCTGGGAGACTCTACGTTGTATTGGACGATGCGTTTGTTCAGCTCGGCCAGCTGTCCGTCAATGGACGGGTCATCCGGTGTACGCTTCAACAGATGCAGGATATCCTCGATGGATTCCTTGATGGTCAGCCGCAGGAGGACCCAAGGGTGAGGGATACCCGCCTGCTTCAGGATGGTGTTCATCACATCTCCTGTAGGCACAGTCAGGGGTTTACCCTTACCGGGCAAACGGTCCAACCCACCGCCAGCCACGAACTCCTCATATTTTTCATCCAGCCAATGAGCCAATTGGGCTTGACCTGCAGAGACCGCATCCTGATCTACGTAGACTTCGGCAGGCAGGGGAATGGTCGGGCGCGGTTCATCCTCCGGCACGGATGCAGGTTGGGCATTACGGGGGTGTTTGGGACGGGAAGGCCACATGGGCGCACCTCCAATTTTTCACGCTTCAAGCAAAGAAATGATGAAAAGCCGGGCCAACCCAATAAGGGCAGTCCCGGCTTTGTTGTAATCTTTTATTTGGCTGCAGCGCCGGATAAAGTGGAATCCGTGGCACCCAGAAGCTCTTTGGCAAGCTGGACGCTTTCGGCTGAAGGCGGCTCGACATTTTCCAGAGCATACTTGTAACCCAGGGTTTTCCATTTATAGACACCCAGCTTGTGGTAAGGAAGAACCTCGATTTTCTTCACATTCTCCAGGGTCTTAATAAATTCCCCCATCCGCCGCAGGTGATCCTCGCTGTCGGTCCAGCCAGGAACCAGCACATGGCGGACCCATACAGGCACCTTGTGATCCGAAAGAAAACGGGCGAATTGCAGAATGTTGGCATTGCTCCGTCCGGTAAGCTTGCGGTGGGCATCGTCATCCAGATGCTTCAGGTCCAGCAGAACCAGATCCGTATACTGGATCAGTTCCTTCAGCTTGGCCTGAAATCCTTCTTCCGTGCTGTAGCAGCCGCCGGAGCTGTCCACGGTAGTATGGATGCCGCGGGCCTTGCACTTGCGGAACAGGTCAATCATAAAATCCATTTGGAGCAACGGCTCGCCGCCGCTGACGGTAATCCCGCCGCCGGAAGCTTCGATGAAAGGAAGGTAGCTTTCGAAATCAGCCATAATCTCATCCGTTGTCATCACCTTACCCGTGCCGATTTCCCATGTATCCGCATTGTGGCAGTATAAGCAGCGAAGCAGACAGCCCTGGGTGAACACCACATAGCGAATGCCGGGTCCGTCTACGGTACCGAAGGTTTCAATGGAATGGATATTTCCCTTCATCGTATGCCGCCTCCTTTATGAACATAATCCCAAGTCGTCAGCATAGCATGCGTAAACCTGGGTGTCCAGTAGTCTATTTTGCGAAAAAATTCCGGTGTGCTTTCTTGCAGTCATAAAGATGTAGTGTATATATGATGCAGCCGGATAAACCATTCGGTTTTGCGCCGCGGTTATCCCCCGGGGAAAAAATCCGGAATACGCGCGTGGCGCATTCCGGGCTTTTCGAGGGCCTTCCGTTCGTGTTGTTTTACAGGCTGCTGTGGAAGGTACGGTTGATAACGTCTTGTTGTTGCTCGCGGGTCAGCTTGATGAAGTTAACCGCATAGCCGGATACCCGGATGGTCAGCTGCGGATACTTTTCCGGATGCTCCATGGCGTCCGTCAGCGTCTCGCGGTTGAACACGTTGATGTTCAAGTGGTGGCCTTGCTTCACGGCATAACCGTCCAGGATGGCAACCAGGTTCTTGATTTGGGAATGGTCATCCTTGCCCAGTGCATGCGGCACGATGGAGAAGGTGTTGGAAATACCGTCAACGGATGCTTGGTAAGGCAGCTTGGAGACGGAGGACAGAGAAGCCAATGCGCCCTTCTCGTCGCGGCCGTGCATCGGGTTGGCGCCAGGTGCGAACGGTTCGCCGGCGCGGCGTCCGTCCGGCGTGTTGCCGGTTTTCTTGCCATACACCACGTTGGAGGTGATGGTCAGAATGGACATGGAGTGTACGGAATCCCGGTAGGTCTTGTGCTTGCGCAGCTTGGTCATGAAGGACTCTACCAGTTGTACAGCCAGTTGGTCTACACGGTCGTCGTTGTTGCCGTATTTCGGGAAATCGCCTTCGGTAGTGAAGTCTACAACCAGACCGTTATCGTCACGGATGGTTTTCACCTTGCCGTACTTGATGGCGGACAGGGAGTCAGCCGCTACGGACAAACCGGCGATACCGGTAGCCATGGTGCGCAGGATATGGGTGTCGTGCAGGGCCATTTCGATGCGCTCGTAGCTGTATTTGTCATGCATGTAGTGAATGCAGTTCAGGGTATTGATGTACAGCTCAGCCAGCCATTCCATCATATCGTCAAACCGCTTCATCACTTCGTCGAAGTTCAGGTACTCGGAAGTGATCGGAGCGAAGGTCGGGCCAACTTGAATCTTCAGCTTTTCGTCCACACCGCCGTTGATAGCGTACAGGAGAGCCTTGGCCAGGTTGGCGCGGGCGCCGAAGAATTGCATTTGCTTGCCGACACGCATGGCAGATACGCAGCAGGCGATGGCATAGTCGTCGCCGAACTCGTTGCGCATGAGATCATCGGACTCATATTGAATGGCGCTGGTTTTGATGGACATCTTGGCACAGTAGTCCTTGAAGCCTTCCGGCAGATGCGTCGACCAGAGCACAGTCAGGTTCGGCTCCGGGGACGGGCCCAGGTTGTCAAGAGTATGCAGGAAGCGGAAGGAGCTCTTGGTTACCAGCGGACGGCCATCCATGCCTACACCGCCGATAGATTCGGTTACCCAAGTGGGGTCGCCGCTGAACAGCTCGTTGTATTCCGGAGTCCGGGCAAATTTCACCAGACGCAGCTTCATTACAAAATGGTCAACCAGCTCTTGAGCTTGCTGCTCGTTCAATACGCCTGCCTTCAGGTCGCGTTCTACATAAATGTCCAGGAAGGTGGAGGTGCGGCCCAAGCTCATGGCAGCGCCGTTTTGTTCCTTGATGGCAGCCAGGTAACCCAGGTACAGCCATTGGAAAGCTTCCTTCGCAGTTTGTGCCGGTTGGGACAGGT
>JAEWAA010000415.1 GCA_023391955.1 Bacillota bacterium
ATTCTGAAGAACGTGAGCTTTGAAGCGCCTGCCGGAAGCAGCATTGCGCTTGTAGGTCCAACGGGTGCGGGCAAAACCACCATCGTCAATCTGCTCACCCGGTTCTATGACACCACCTCCGGGGTGATCCGGATTGATGGGCAGGATATCCGCACCTATACCCGGGACAGCCTGCGCTCCGGCTTCGGCATTGTGCTCCAGGATACCTACCTGTTCGCGGGCTCCATCCGCGAGAATATCAAATACGGCCGTCCGGATGCCACGGACGAAGAGATGATGGAGGCGGCGCGGCTGGCCAATGCCGATTCCTTCATCCGCCTGATGCCGCGGGGCTATGACAGCGAGCTGGCGGAGAACGGCAGCAACCTGAGCCAGGGCCAGCGTCAGCTGCTGGCCATTGCCCGGGTGATGCTGGCGAAACCCTCCATCCTCATTCTGGATGAAGCCACCAGCAGCATCGATACCCGGACGGAGCTGCATATCCAGGATGCGCTGCTCAAGCTGATGAAGGGGCGCACCAGCTTCGTCATCGCCCACCGGCTGAACACCATCCGCGACGCCGATACCATCATGGTTATCGAAAATGGCGAAATCGTCGAGCGCGGCAGCCACGAGGAGCTGCTGCGGGCACAAGGGCCGTACAGCCGCATGTACGCCAGCTCCTTCGGCCAGCTGGAAACGGGCTGATGCCGCCCTGTTTACTGAATAAAGATGAAGTAAAAGCAGACAATAGATGTCTGCTTTTTTGCCTTACCTTCAGAAATGCTTCAAAAATATGGGAAATAAACCGAAAAGCTATAGATAACCGGATGAGAAAGGAGATCAGGAAATGTTCCAGTTTGTAAAAGGAAAAAGAACGGGTTTTGAAATCACATTACAGGACATAAATCAAATTGAGGAAAAATATCAAATGAAATTTCCTCCGATACTGGCGGAATTTTATCTGCAATGCAACGGGGCCACCATGACGAATTATCTGTTGCAGGCTGACATGGATGAGGATGACGAATATGAGGATGATGAATACGAGGAATTTGAGGTTTACGAGGAGTTTCCTTTTGGCGTAAGAGATTTTGTGGCATTGCGGCATGGCAGCCTGTCCTTTGAACACAAGGTTGATCAGAACAGGTTGGATGGCTACGTGGATGATGACATGTTGCCTATTGCCTACGATCAAGGCGGAGATTTTTATTATTGGGATAAAAACAGCGAAAAAGTGTATCTGTATTACGATGATGACATGGAGGATCCAATTTTTATTTGTCACACTATTCAGCGCTTTTTTGAGAAACTGTCCTATGCGGCTTCACAACAATCACAATAATTGGATGCATTTGGGCGAGCTGTCCCAACAGGTGATCGATATTGTCTCTACGTGTATCCGTGAATCTGGGTTCCAAATGCAAAAGTGCCGTTAATTCCTCCCGCTAACCTGCAAAATGCCGCCGTACCTGCAAAAGTGCATCTATTTTTGCTCCTCAAGCCCATTCTGTTCCATTCTGCTAGAAATAACTGCACTTTTGCAGGATAGCCCTCCAAATGGCCAGTTGTCTGAAAAATAGCTGCACTTTTGCATTTTGAGCCCGCCTGGAATGTGACATGTTAAATGCCTGCCTTGCTGCTTGCTCATAGAATGTATGAAGTATTTATTTTTGCGCCCTTATCAAGACAATCTCTTCCTGTTTCGGGAAGGACGCACCCTCCAGTGTGTATTCGTACAAACCTTTATCGTTCAGTTTTCTTTCGCTTATTGACGTTCCGGAAGTAATATACTGAACCTTGTCCCCGTATTGATCTCTGGAGCTATCGTAAAAATAATCGAACACATCTCCGGTTCTTCTCAGCTCCTGCACGATGGCATCACCTTCTACAGTGAATCGTGTTATTCTGATCCAGGAGGGCGCATCTTTATTGCCCAAAAACTCAAAAAGCTTTTCAGAACGGATGATATGTTGAGCGGAGTTAACGATAATATCTTTATTTTTTTCCGCCATTTCCTTTGTATAATTTTTCGGAAGGGAACTGAAGGAACTTACGTTTAAAGCAATTTCTTTCGCGGATTCATCATACGTTACTTTTCCATTCAAATATTCGGTTATGAATCGTATGGGAACATATGCGTGTTCTTGGTAATTCAGAATCTCGTAATCGTTTGGCAGCTCCACGTACGCACCGTTAACATAAAAGGCAGAAGGAAACAGATAAGCTTGTATCGTGTCTGAGGCTTTGGAAATTGCCGGATATCCGCATAAAGCAGCTACTAGTATACAAATAATTATTTTGGAATTCTTCTTCACCATTCAATCGCCCTCCCAAAGTAAGGAAATTAACAAAGTAAATGTAGCATATTCGACAATAAAAAAGGAACAAAAAAGAGCAGACTCGGCTGTCTGCTCTTTTTGGATTTTTATATCGCGAACCCCTTATTCACTCCGCAGCGCCACAACCGGGTCCTTCTTCGCCGCGAACTTCGCGGGGATGAAGCCGCCGAGAATGGTCAGGCCGACGCTCAGGATGATCAGGAACAGCGCGTGGACGGGATTCAACTGGGCTACATTGTTCAGATCCGTCGCGTTCTTGATGATGATATTGGTGGGAATAGTCAGCAGATAGGCGATGCCGATTCCTAGCAGACCCGACAGGGTGCCGATGATCGTGGTCTCCGCATTAAACACCCGGGTGATATCCTTCTTCCGTGCTCCCAATGCGCGCAGCACACCGATTTCCTTGGTCCGCTCCAGCACCGAGATATAGGTAATGATCCCGATCATAATGAGGGACACCACCAGAGAGATGGAGGCGAAGGCCACCAGCACCAATGTAATTCCGTTCATGATGCCGCTGGAAAGATTGGTCACCATGGCGGCAAGGTCGGTGTAGATGATCATTTGCTCCGTGGGCTTTCCTACATTCCATTGGTCCAAATAATCTACAATCGCCTCCTTGGTGTCAAAATCCTTGGGATACAAGGAGATGGAGGCGGGAATAGCTACGGCGCCTAAGGCGGCCAGCGCATCCTCCTTGGAAGTGGCATCCATCGGGTCCGTCAGGGCACCGGAACCCATTCCTCCGCCCGGTCCCATGGGAAATCCTCCGCCGGAGCCGAAATTAAAGCCGGGCACACCGGCAAAAACTTTCCCCGAATACACATTCATCTTGTCATTGGCTTCCTGCGCCTTCACAATTGCCGAGGACTGGGCCTTGCTGATAAAATCCTGGGCCAGCACATCCGAATAAGCGATCCCCGCGGACATGGTGGACATGGGGGAATCCTCCTGCTTGCGGATAATACCTGAAATGGTCAGCTCCACCGCGTTGCTGCTGTTGTACAAATTGCTTAAATCCGAGGTATTGCCGTTAATGCGGAACAGATCTCCGGATTTTACATAATAGTCGTCGTTATAGATCAGCTTGAATTTTTTACCCAATAGCTGGTCAAAACCGATATTCTCCGCCTTGTAATCCAAACCCAAAGCGTCCAGCACGGTAACATTCATCCGGTTGTATTCATCCACCACCATCACCAGGTCCGTGGGTTTTGCCGGGAAGCTGCCTGCCAGGAGATCGTAATACGATTCCAGATAGGTGCTGCTGAAGCTTGCCGTTTTGCTGGGGAAGGACATGAAGTTGGCGTCAGAGGTATTAACCGGTACGGCGGTTTGGCCATCGCTTCTTAAGATATTCAGGTTGACCTGGCGGCTGTACGACACACCGTCCAGCAGGGATGCGTCTATTTTGTCCAGATAACTGAGATATTCCGGGGTAATGGTATTGTTATGCAAAATCGTATTGGACGTGGGATCGTAGGGATAAATCTCCGCGGCTTTGGTAAATTCCGTCCGGTTGTTCCGGTCTTGCGTATGGGCACCGGGCTGCATGGCCAGGTCCAGATTGGCCGCCATCTGGCTGATGGTAACCGGGAAGTTGGATAATGCGCCGGATTCATAGCTTTTGATCTGCTTGTCAAATCCGTTGGACAGGGACAAAATCAGCGCAATACCGATAATCCCGATACTGGAGGCAAAAGCAGTCAGCCCGGTTCTCCATTTTTTCGTGGAGATGTTCCGTCCTGAAAGGTTCAGGGCCGTCCAGTAGCTCATGGCGGTTTTTTTGAGCTGGTAATTGCTCTCGGTTTGTACTTCAATAGCGGGGTTGCTGTCGGAGATCACTTTGCCGTCCTTAAATTGGACCACCCGGTCGGCGTAAGCTTCGGCCAGCTCAGGGTTATGGGTAACCATAATGACCAGCTTGTCCTTGGCAATTTCCTTGATCAGATCCATAATCTGTCCGCTGGTGGCCGTATCCAAGGCTCCGGTAGGCTCGTCCGCCAGGATGATGTCAGGATCATTGGCCAATGCCCTTGCGATGGCTACCCGCTGCATCTGTCCGCCTGACAGCTGGCCTGGTTTTTTGTGCATATGATCCTTCAAGCCGACCTTCTCCAAGACCTCTACCGCTTTTTGGTGTTTGGCCTGGGCGCTGACACCGCTTAGGGTCATGCCCATCTCCACGTTATCCGTGATGCTGAGATGGGAGATCAGGTTATAGCTTTGGAAGATAAAGCCAACGCTATTATTGCGGTAAGCATCCCAGTCGCTGTCCTTGAAGGATTTGGTGGAGGCGCCGTTAATGATCAGGTCGCCGCTGTCGTATTGATCCAGGCCGCCGACCAGGTTGAGGCAGGTGGTTTTGCCTGAGCCGCTGGGTCCCAGGATAGCGACAAATTCATTCTTGCGGAAGCTTAGGTTGATATTGTCCAGAGCCGTCTGCGTAAACGTGCCGGTGGTATAGCTTTTGGAGATATTCTTAAGCTGCAGCATGTTCTCATCCTCTCTTGTCTCTGCTATGTATGTTATGCTATCACAGCAATATCAACTGAACATCAACTGCATGAATGACAGTCTCTCGTTCATGTTGGGTTAACATTGATGCGGTATAATGGACGGGCGCTCTTAATTCTGATTTGACACAGCAGACAAGGGCGGACTATGGAAAAGCAGGTGGGACAAGTGATCCGAATTCTGGTGGTGGAAGACAACGAGAAGCTGCTCCAGCTGATCAGCACGGTTCTGGCCAAACACGGATACGACCCGGTTCAAGCGGGAAACGGCCAGGAGGCATTGGATATTTTGGACAAGCAGCACATCGATTTAATGATATCTGATATTATGATGCCCAATTTGGACGGTTTCGAACTGATCAGAAGACTCCGGGAGGCGGGATACAACCTGCCGGTTCTGACGGTAACCGCCAAGGACAGCTTTATGGATAAACAAACGAGCTACTTGGCCGGCACTGACGATTATATGGTCAAGCCTATCGACATCAACGAGATGATTCTCCGGGTGGGTGCTCTTCTGCGGCGGGCCCAAATCGCCAGTGAGCGCAGGCTTACGGTTGGCGGAATAATATTGGATTACGATTCCTTGACGGTGACGGCAGGCGGTCAAACCACCGCACTCCCCCAAAAGGAGTTTCAACTCTTGTACAAGCTTCTGGCTTACCCCAACAAAATTTTTACACGCCATCAGTTGATGGACGAAATATGGGGGATGGATTCGGAAACGGAGGCCAGGACGGTGGATGTTCATATTAACCGCCTGAGGGAACGGTTTAAAAGCAATGACGGCTTTGAAATTGTGACAGTCCGCGGGCTCGGCTACAAAGCGGTGAAAACCCATGATTGACCGCAGACAGTCGGGGAATTTATGGGGGACGCTCATCTGGACGGTATTCCTGATTATGCTGGCATCGGGCATCCTGATGGCACTCTTAACAGGCATTATCATCCATCTGGGATTTTTTAACTTTAACAGGTTCCACGTCCTTTGGCCGATAATCTTCGCTATGGTATCCAGTGTGCTCATCGGTACAGGCATCACTGCTATTGTGGGGCGCAAAATCCTGGCGCCCATCACTGATCTGAGCGAAGCGGCCAAGGAGGTGGCCAAAGGGAATTTCAAGGTGCGGCTGAAGCAGGAGCACCACCGGGTACGGGTGCTGGGGGAGATGGCGGTGAACTTCAACAAGATGGTTCAGGAGCTGAGCGGCATCGAAACCCTGCGCAATGATTTTACCGCCAATGTCTCCCACGAGTTCAAAACGCCCATTGCTGCTATTGAGGGATACGCCGCTCTATTGCAGGACGAAGATCTGACTGTGCCGGAGCGGAGGGAATATAGCAGGCTGATCATCGAAAGCACCCGCCAGTTGTCGTCGCTGTCCGCCAATATGCTGAAGCTCTCCAAGCTGGAGAACCAGGAATTTGTGCTGGAAAAGCATAACTTTGATCTGGATGAGCAAATCCGCCATGCCATTCTGCTCTTGGAGAATCAATGGAATGAGAAAATGCTGAATCTGGATATTGCGCTGGACCAGGTCCGGTTTTACGGCAACGAGGATTTGCTGATGCAGGTTTGGCTGAATCTTTTGGGCAATGCCATCAAATTTTCGGATAATGGGGACGAAATCGCCGTCTATTTAACGGCCAGCCCAGCTTCGGTTCAGGTCCGGATCGCCGATACGGGAACCGGCATGAGCGGGGAGGTGCTGGAGCATATCTTCGAGAAGTTCTACCAAGGGGACAAGTCCAGGGCAGGAGAGGGAAACGGTCTGGGGCTGGCTCTGGTGAAGCGGATTGTGGATCTGTGCAGCGGAGAAATTACTGCGGAGAGTGAACCGGGAAGAGGCTCTGCTTTTACCGTCACGCTTCCTGTAAATTAGGCTGTCCCAAAAGTTCATCGAGATGAATACATATTCGGCTAAAAGGACCGGGAGGAAAAGGGTGGCTTGAGGGCGAGTTTTTTTGGCCGCTTTTTACCTCTAGGTCTAATCAAAAGAAAGCGGACAAAACGTGTTTGAAGCCTCCAAGACAGCCTTTTCCGGAAGGGAGTGTAGCTTGCCGAATATGTATTCATCCAATTTCAATTTGGGACAGCCCAGTTGCATTGAAGACCGGTTTACAGTCTGACAGGCAGGCCTGTTTTGGCGGATTGGACAGCTGCGATGGCGACCTGTTGGGATTTCCACGCATCCTCGTAGGAGGAGAGAATACCGGAAGCATCCCCCGTGCGCAGAGCATGAATGAAGGCCGCGTTTTCAGCCTGATAAGGGTCGCTTTGGTTCTGGTATTCGGTGATTTGCCCTTGTTTGATTTCCTTCAGGCCTTTGCCGTGGAGCTCCAGCACACCCTTGTCGGTGTAAATATGCAGTCCTGTGGTATGGCTTACCGGCAGCAAACAGGTGTTGGAGATATTGGCGACGGCGCCGGAGGCCAGCTTCAGGGTCACGGTGCCC
>JAEWAA010000460.1 GCA_023391955.1 Bacillota bacterium
GCACCTTGCCCTGCACCTGCTGGAGCTCACCGTTGATCTCATTGGCATGCTGATAGAGGGTTTGCAGCGTCTTTTGCTCCTCCGGTGTCATGGGTTTTTTGGTCAAATCCCGGACAGCGGTCCGGTAGGTGAAGTTAGCGATATTCGAAAGAAATTCCTCGGTTTTGTTAAAGGGCAGCAAGGTCAGCGGCAGCTGGTTAATTTCATTCTGCGCCTGGCTGGTAATGCGCCAAACATTGGTCAGGCTTCTGCGGTAATAGTCGTTGGAGGTGGAATTGGCGGCCATGGTTTTGCCCAGCTCCGTCTGCAGTTGCTCCACATGGTAGGACAAATCATGGAATGCGCGCTGGTACTGGTTCTCCGCCTTAATCAGCATGGCGTTCTTCTCCTGATTCTCCTGGTAGCCCCAGATGGCCGTCCCGATAAAGGCCAGGGTCATAATCGGGAACAAGATCATGCTCAATCTTCTGTACATGATGGCATCAGCTTCCCCTTTCGAAAAAATGGTTCGGTTGGTTGTAGGTTGCGTTCCGGGCAGCCAGATTATGCACACCGTTCCATGGACGGCAAAACAAAAAAGAGACGATCCTGTAAACGCGTCAGCCGCGTAGGACGTCTCTTTTCTCAATAATCCTCAACCTCAATGTCAAAATCGTTCTCGTTGCTGCACAAGCATTGCCGGAAGCCCGTTTCCAGCTTGCCTTTTTCCCATTTGCCCTTCAGCACGAATTTCTCGCCGCACTGCTTGCAATAGATTTTCACTTTGGTCCGGCCCCGATCCATAGCGCCTCCTGTAAATACCTCGGATATAGTCGCATAACTTCTACATCCAGTATGGACA
This sequence comes from Bacillota bacterium, assembly GCA_023391955.1. Classification (GTDB taxonomy): domain Bacteria; phylum Bacillota; class Bacilli; order Paenibacillales; family NBRC-103111; genus Paenibacillus_AR. The sequence goes on from JAEWAA010000460.1 coordinate 842, forward strand.
GGTTCAGGAGATTTTAATCTCCTCTTCCCGGATCACGGCCCTTAGGGGAGACCGGTCATTGGCCCGGTTGATACGCATCATGCTTTTCCTCCACAAGAACAGCATCAAGGGGATCATCAGCCACATCCAGTAGGGTTTGGCGTCCAAAATAATGTAATCGAACACCCCGTGGTAAACCACCGGCAGGCAGAGGGAGTAAGCAAGCTCCGACCTTTCGGATGTTCCGCCGCGGAACTTGGCTTTACCCATATGGTAACCCATCATCACCCCGAAGAGTGCATGGCCGGAAACCGGCAGCAAGGCCCTCATCACCAAGGAGGAAACCGACGGACTGAACAAAAGGGCGTACATGACATTCTCCATGGTGGCAAAACCCAGAGAAACCGCTGTTGCATATACAATGCCGTCGTACGGCTCATCGAAAGCCTGATGCTTATAAATGAGAAAGTACAGGATGAACCACTTCAGGAATTCCTCCAGGAAGGAGGAATAAACGAATGAGTACAAAAACGGGTTCTCACCGAAACCCAGGACAAAGGCCCGCTGCAGCACCATGGTGGGGAATACCAGCAGCACCCCCATAATGAACATGCGGATGACCGTATGCACCGGCTCCGATTCGTAGCGGTCCTTCAAATAAAAGTAGGCGAGCAAGGAAAGCCCCGGCGCAATGGCCGCCGCCAAAATAGACAACAGGAACAAGCAAACGTCCCCCCTTCAAAGCAACCAGGTCCAGGCCTTGGCCAAAAACAACATGACTTTATTCTATCACAACTCATCCCCTGCCGGGTCTGGTAATTTGCGAATAGGAACAAAAAAATGCACCCTCACCCACCGCTGTGTTGAGGATGCAAAAGGCCGGGCAACGTTTCAGCGCGCCTTCTATACATTATTGAAAATGGCTGCACAACACTTGAACCGCGTTCTCGGCAATAACGGTTTTGCCGTATTCCTCCAGCACTGCCTGGGTGACCGAGGTCGCTTCCCCGTATTCAGACATCACCGCAATTAAGGCCTGGTAACGGCTGTCCTTCTCATCCCAATCGGAAGGCTCCACCTGAAGAATATACCGGTTTTTATAAGAGAACAGCTTGCCGCCTTCAGGCAGCATAGGAAGAACTACCTTCGCCATTCGGAGCAAATCCTCGAAATCGGAGAAGGCGTAGGATATCAGCTCGCTCTCCTCCAGCGTTACTTCCATTTCATATATATCTTCCTCTTCATCCGCGGAATCAGAAGAGGGACTGTTCATCTTGCCTCTGGTCACGATGACCACCATGCCTTGGGCTGGCAGCGCGAACACTTCAACCGCCAGCGGACCGGATGCATCAAAGCCTAATTCCGAATAGGCTTGCTCCATCATCTCGCTGAACAGCTCGTGGACTTTGGGAATCTCCCGCCACATGTCCTCCTTTTGGATCCCGCGCTCCGTCAAGTCGTCGAAAGTGAGGAAAATCCTTATCTTATCGGTACTCAAACGTTCAATTTTCATTACAGGACCCTCCTTTTTGGCCAGCTCGGAACCAAAAGCATACCATAGTAATAGTTTATGAAGGAAATGCACAAAAAGTGTACAAAAATTACCTCGCTTGTCCCCGCTGCTGCTTAGAGACAAGCTGCCGGCCGCCTTCGACAGAATCGCTAAAGTTCCGACGAGCCAGCTGCTATTATTATAGCATGTTACCACTATCGATTGCGAATTGCACCGGAAAAATTGTGTATAACCAAGTACAGTTTTTACGGGAAATAGAGGGAATGGTTTCATGCTCCGGCAGCTCTGCCGGTGTCCCAATTCATGCCAAAAAGCCGGAGGCAATGAAGCATTCCTCCGGCCCTTGCTGTTTAGCCAATCGTGTTAGGGCTGAATGTAATAAACGTAAGCCTCATGAATGGACCAATACCGGGCTACCGCCCCGGTCTGCACGATCCGGATAAACCGGGCGGTCTGGTCCGGGAAGGTTACGGTGGTTACCGCACTCCCGGTGCCGGAAGCTACCGGCTGACCCCACTCCACTCCGTCCTCCGAAACATACACACTGTAACCGCGGGGAAAATCACCGGAGCTGCCCGACGCATCCAGCACCAGTTTGTTAACGGTCAGAGAAGCCTGCATATCAATCTGGAAATATTGGCCATAGACCTGATTGGTTACCGTATCCCAGCGGGTGGAGGCATTGCCGTCCAGCGCTCTCCCGGCACTCCAGGAATTATGGGAGGCGGTTGCCGTCCAGCCGGTGCGGTCCAAATAAGGCTCCTTCGTGGTAAAGGAGACAGGGCTGCTCCGGGGCGAAACATTCCCAGCCATATCCACCGCCGCCACATGGAAGGTATATGGCGTCGCCGGAACCAGCCCTTCCACCGTATGGGTAGTGCCTGTCACCAACGCAGCCCCATAAGGCTCGGTGCCGTTAAAAATCCGGTAACCGGCCACCTGTCCGTTATCAACGGATGGCTGCCAGGCCAGGCATGCCGTTGTTTCGGTGATAGCCGAGACGGTGAGCCCGGATGGGATGGAGGGCGCTTCATTATCGGCGCGGTACAAATTGATTTCAGCAATGGTCCATGGAGCGGGAGAGGCTCCGGTCTGGACGACTTTCACATACGCAGCCGTTGTATACGGGAAGGAAATCACCGTCACGGGTGCTCCCGCACCTCCGGCTATGGGATTGCCCCAGTTCACCCCGTCTCCCGAAGCATAAAGCTGATAGCTCACGGGATACTCCCCGGAATGGGTACCTGAATCCAGTACCACTTGGTTAAAGCTTTGCTCTGCGCCTAAGTGAAGCTCGAAATAATTTCCGTAGGTCTGGCCTGTGACGGTGCTCCACAGGGTGCTGTTATTTCCGTCCAACGCCAAGGCAGCCTGGCTGGAATTAGGCGATGCGGCAGCTGTCCAGCCCGTTCGGTTCAATGGGGCGTCCATGGTTTTGGCGGTGGCTGCCGGACTGTCCGGTGACACATTGCCGGCAAGGTCCATCGCCTTGACGGTAAAGGTGTAAACCGTCGCAGGCGTAAGTCCGGCAGCGGTAAAGGACGTTCCGGTGACAATCCCCAAATTGATCTTGCTGCCATTGGCGTACACATCATAACCGCTTACGGCCAGATTGTCTTGGGACGGCTGCCACACCAGATCTGCCGAGTTGGAGGTCAGCTTGACGATCTCCACCTGCCCGGGTGCTGCAGGGGCCTCTGTATCCTGGTTAAACAGCGCCAGATCATGGATGGACCAATAGCGGGAAATACCGCCTGTCAGCGTAATTCTCACATATCTGGCATGCTGTTCATCGAAGGTGACAGCGGTGACGGCCGCTCCGCTTCCGGAAGCCACAGGGGCACTCCAGGCGGTGCCGTCTGCGGAGACGGTCACAGCATAAGCGCGGGGGAAGTCGCCCGAGCTGCCCGAAGCGTCCAGCACCAGCTTATTAAAGACCGCTGTACGGCCCAGATCCACCTGGTAATACTGACCCGCCGCCTGGTTGGCGCCGGTATCCCAGCGGGTAGACGCGCTGGCATCTATACCGCGGACTGCACCTGCCGAATTGAGGGACGCAGTGGCGGTCCATCCCTCACGGGACAAGGCGCCCGGAAGTGTGGATGCCGTCAGCCCGGAGCTGGCAGCCGACAAGCTGCCTGCCGCATCCTTTGACCGGACGGTAAACACGTAGCTTACCCCCGGATTCAATCCGGCAACGGTATAAGCGGTACCCGTCACCTCCACCGGATTTACCTTTACACCATCTGCATAAATCTCGTAACCGGCAATGCCGCTTGCATCCGCCGGTGCAGTCCAGACCAGATCAATTTCCGTTTCTCGTTGGCCAACAGCGGCAAGATTGGCAGGCGCCTTAAGCAGCGTCCCCTCTCCTGCCCCTCCCAAGGTATACACCCGCGCTTCTTCACTGGGGACGGAGACGCCGGCTGTTCCCGCAGCACGAATCCGGTAGGTATAGAGAGTATCCGGAAGCAGACCACTGTCCGTAAAGTTGGTTTGCCCTTGACTTGTGGTGCCCGCCGTCTCCCAAACGGAACTGCCGTTGCTCCGCCGTTCAACCGTATAGCCCGAGGCATCGCCGCTCCAGGACAGTCCGATGGAAGCAGTGGTACGCGAAGCTGCCTGCAGCAGCTTCGGCGCTTGAGGCTTAGGCTCAGGGAGCATAGTTAAGGCATCCACAGCAGCCGTAATCCCTGCCGTATCGTTGGCAATGATGTTTAAAACGTCATATTCGCCCACAAAAGGCGAGTTGGTATAAGAGATCTCTGCTTTCCCTGCGGACAAACCGGTTCCTTGCTCCGGCAGCAGGAACCCTCTGGCCTGATCCAGAATCAGCACATTGGAGGAGCTGGAGCCCATCAGGACCAGATCGGAATCCTCCGTTTTCCATTGTGGGTAAGCCAAATAGGTTTTGTACTCCTGCAGACTCCTTACCACACCGCCGGGCTCCGCCAGTCCAAGCGCAGCACTGCGTCCCTTGCCCGTATAATATTGGACCAGGCGGTTAGCTTGCGCCACAATGGCCGCATCAGCGTTCTGGCTTGCCGTCAGCGCAATGGTGAGAGGCTTTTCCGTGCGGGCGGCAAAGGCTTGCACCTGCTCCTCCCGGTCTATTGCCACATTCCCTTCGGTTGCGGCAGGCTGGGGAGCCACGGTAAGCGGCACACTGGCCTGTAAGCCGCTGAGCAGCTCCTTGACCGTAACCGTATAACTGCCACCATCGGTTGCCTTCACAGGTAACCGGGCGTTCAATCCGGTAGCCGAATATACGGTTACAGGACTTGCCCCGCCGGAGGGCGTAACTGTCCATTCAAGCGGAATCCCTGTCATGGGATCCGGGTTGGCAATAACCGCAGAGGCCTCATAATAGCCGTCTTCACCCACAGTTAACGAAATTTCAGGTGCTGTGACTTCAGCAGGAGGCAGTGCATACCACTGGAAGCCATGGCTTTGGAGATCCACCTGTGACGCCTCCGCTTCCGTTACCTTCCGCCCAAGACGAACATCATAGATTGGCCGCGAGGTATTCCACGAAATCTCCCCGGTTTGCCCAACAAGATGCTGCTCGTACCCCGGATCTGTCCGGTGCAGCTCATTGAGCACCGTCACATAGCGGGTATCCCCCGCCCGGGTGGGCACAGCCCATACAGTAGAGCTGTCGGATACGGCTGCTGGCTGCTCTTTTCCGGCCATCAGAGTGCGAAGAATGGAGATATTCTCGGCATTCCGCGACAGCAGCAGTTGGGTCTGATCCGTATGGCTCTGAATGGTATAGGCCCGAATGTTCATACCGGAAGCCACGGATTCCACCGGAGATACGGATTGGGCATCCCGCAGTATGGTTCCGCCGTTGTTCACAAAGGCGGCCAGCTCGGCCGTAATGCCGTCATACCAATGCCAGCTGTCGTCGTATTGGTTCAGACCTGTGAGCAGAATGGTTTTCACCGAGGAGGGCAGGCCTCTCTTCAGCTCCTCCGGCGTAATGACCTTGGAGGGCCAGCCGGCGGCATGGGTCATAAACAGGGCTTCTGTCACCTTGCCCTCATGGGAAGCATTCAGCAGCCCCTGCTCGGTAGGAGCGGACCCGGCATTATCCGGCGCATACCCCGGCCGCAGGAGGGCCTGCTCATTGACATACATGATGCCGATGGACGGCTCCGGCTCGGTTATGGCATATGCCCCGCCATACTTGCGGATCCACTGGTACAGCTCCTTCTGCTCGGCAATCATCTGCGG
>JAEWAA010000467.1 GCA_023391955.1 Bacillota bacterium
GTACCTAAGGAAACGCCGCTGGAAATCACGGCATTGGGCCGGGGAATCCCTCCAACCGTAACACTACCGGGCACAAAGGTGCCCCCTGAGGGAATGGCATCGGTAATAACAACATCCGTAGCATTGGCTGTGCCCGTATTGGTTATGGTTACCGTGTAGCGGATCGTATCGCCTAACAAGGCGCCGGTTACATTGGCGCTTTTGCTCACATTGACTCGGGGGGCGTTAATGTCGATCTGGATAGCGTTGGCGTTAAGCACATAGGCGTCACCCGAAGTAGTAAGGCGGAGAACGGCAGTGGTCTGGTTGTTGACCAGCGTGGAGGAAACATCCACATTGGTAATATCCCAGCCCTGCCTGCCCCCCACAATATTGGTGCCCGGCGCGCCGTTCGTCTGATTGCGGGTGCCGAAGGTTCCGGTAGTATCCAGTTGTCCCAGACTGTTATTAATCTGCGACGCAAAGAAGTTGGCGGCTAAGTTGTTAGGGCCCGAAAGGGCAACCAGGGAATTAGCAGTGGGTCCGAACAACGCCTGGTCCCCTGTCCGGTTCGCGTCTCCCTCCTGGGCGCTGAATAATGCTCTCGCGCCTACTGTCCCCGAGGTTGGTGTGGAGAAGCCGGTGATGGTGTTGGTTACCGGTGAGGAGTTGGCCTGAACCAGGACGGCTCCTGCCCGGAGCGACATGTTCCGGAAGGGCAAACCCGGATTGGAATAGATAACGCCCAAGGTCCAGCCTGCATTGTTGGCGGTCGGGTCATTGCTGGTGACGATTGTGCCCACTACCCGCCCGGTGGTATAGGTCCCTGAGCTCCCCTGGGCTACCAGTGTGGTCACATTGGCTGTTCTCACATAGCCCAATGCGCCGTTGCCCAGGTCGAACTGGTTGTATGTAGCGGTATCCGGCGTCACATCGAAGGTTCCGGCGGGAGTGGTGAAGGAAACAGGATTGTTGATGGCGGAGGACAAATTGACGTTTCCGTTGGAATACGTCCCGCCCCAAATCAACTCCGCATAAAGCACCGTGCTCCCCACCGGCATACTCAGAACAGCGGAGGAACTGTTGAGCAGATACTGGTCGGTAGTTCCAAAGGGATAGGTGCCGTAACGCAATGCAGTATTGATTGTGACGAAGGCTCCAATGCTGTCCTGCGTTCCGGGCACTCCGGAGGTGTCGGAACGGCTCAGACCCAGCGTATTGCCGGTAAAGACAACCGCGCCGGTAGCATTGACGGTGGAACGAACGATGAGTGGAATGATATTCACCTCCATGAGAAAAATTCCGCATGGGCAGGCACACAAGAGGCGCGCCCATATCACTATATGGCAGACCTGTTTTCTTTTTGTTTGTCCTTTAGAACCTTATCCGGGAAAATTAGTGATGAATTCGTGAACGTTTTTTGCGGCTGCGGTGGAGGAGCGGCTTCTTTTTGCGGAAGCGGGTGGGTGTGGAGGAGGTGGCGGCTGGGGCTATGACATGCTCCGCGTCCGCGGAGGTTTGGGAAGGATCGGCTTCCTCCCCGTCGGGCCAGCTCTCCCTTTCCAGACGCAAGCGGGAGGCGCAGACTGGCTCCGGGAAGGCTTGCCGGGCCAGCTTTTCCAGCTCCTCCGCAGCAACAGGCTCCTTCACGGCCACCAGATGATACATGATTTCATCCACCAGGTTGACCTGCAGGGATAAGAGCATTTCAAGCTCCTCTTGATCATAAAAGGGGGGGCGGAAGCTCTCGGCATAGAACAGCTCCATACGCAGCAGGCGGAAATCAAACGGAATGTCCAATCCTTCTCCGTAATCGGCAACGGGTGGCGATACAGGGCAGTGGGGAGGCTGAAAAAAATCGCCGGTCCAATACCTGGGGGTCCGTTCGTCAAAACGGTGTTTGAGCAGCGGGTTGGAGATGTGACGGAAGCTATGGGCATAAGGAGCAAGAATACAGACAATGCCGCGATGGATCAGCACCCGGTGGATTTCCGACATGAAGCTCTGCCAATCATCCACATGGGCAAAGCGGCAAACCATCACCCATTCCGCCGAGTTATCCGGAAGCGGTATCCCCTTGTTCAGATCCCATACCAGGTCAACCCCTTCCAGCTGCTTCTTGTCTATCCCGTAAAACCCCTCATGCTTGCTGCTGCCGCAGCCCAGATCAAGCTTCATCCGAATCGCTCCTTGCGTCAGGCGGATATCATGTGGCGCTTACTTATATGCAATGCGGCAGGCGTAAAATTCATGCGTACCCTCTGACTCATTCTCCAAATTGGCAACAAAAGCTGAAAGCATGTACCTCCCTTTCGGAAACTTATGGTATAATGCACGTGTTACCGATAACGCTTACGGCACCGCCTTTGATTCATCCATCTCATCTCACGAAAAAGGGGAGCAAGGAAATGCGTTTTGAACAAACTGTCGATGTTTTGTTTCAGGGAGATTCCATTACCGACACCGGCCGTAACCGGGCAGATGCGTACAGCCTGGGACATGGATATTCCGCCCGTGTGGCGGGCAAGCTGGGGGTTCGGCTGGCTGAATCCGCTCCTGTTTTCCTGAACCGGGGAGTCAGCGGAAATCGGGTTTCCGATTTGTATGCCCGTTGGAACGAGGACGCCATCTATCTGTATCCGGAGCGCTTGAGCATTCTGATCGGCGTTAATGATGCATGGCGGATCGTGAACGAACTCCCGGAGGGCGCCGCAGACCGGTTCGAAAGCTCGTACCGCCATTTGCTGGAGATTACCAAGGTTTATTTGCCGGAAACCGGACTTATTCTGATGGAGCCGTTTATTCTGAATTGCGGCGCTACCCAGGAGCGTTGGGAGGAGTGGAAGAGTCTGGTGGGTACATACCAGGCAGTGGTTCGGCAGCTGGCGGAGGAATCGGGCGCTGTGTTCGTTCCGCTGCAGCAGGCTTTTGATGAGGCCTCCAAACGGGCGGCAGCCTCCTTCTGGACCGCAGACGGCGTCCATCCTACCGCGGCCGGACATGAGCTGATTGCCAGCGTTTGGATCGAGACAGTCCAGAATAGTCCGTTGGCGCTTCGTCCATAAATATAGAAAACCCCCGGAGCTCCGCTATCATGCGGCGGTTCCGGGGGTTCGTGTGTTATGACACTATTCCTGCGCGGACTGCTGGTTTCCGGCGGCAGTGAATTGGTAACGGCAGCCTGTAAAATTACCGGTGCGGTCCACATGGACCCTGTTTTCTTGGTCCACTCCAACCTTAAGCCAATTATGCCGCCCTTCCCGGTATGCATAGGAAATTCCGTCATCTTCATATAAGAAGCATTCCCGGGCACCGGTACCGAAGGCATGCAGCTCCACCTGGAACACGGCATCGTCCCCCACAAACGGGAGAGATTGGGCCAACGGCAATAAGGTGCCGTCCTTCACGAATACGGGAATCTGCTCCAATCCCGGGGCGAGTGTGTAGGTTTGGCCTCCTTCATAGGTCCGGCGGGTCCAGAAGCAGTGCCACACACCCTCCGGCAAATAAACCTGGCGTTCCGTCGTGCCCGTTATGATGGGTGCCACCAGCAGGGAATCTCCCATCATATACGCATCGTCAATGCCGTAGGTTTGCGGGTCCTTGGGATAGTCCATCACCAAGGCGCGGAACGGCGGAAGCCCTTCTTCACTGTACCGGGCATAGGCCGTATACAGATAGGGGATCAGGGACATCCGGACCTGGAACAGGGTGCGGCACAGGTCACGGATTTCCTCATAATTAGGAAGGAACTCGCCGGCTACGTTTTTATCCCGGTCCACCTGCATCCAGGGCGGGTTGGGGATCCGCCAACAGTTCAGCAGAGCCATAGGCGAGAACACGGCTGTTTGGATCCGGCGGACCAGATCCTCCGGGGATTCCGCCTGGCGGACCTCGGGAGACCATAACAGTCCGGAGAATCCGCAGTTGACCACTCCACGGATGAAGACCTTGTGGTTGTACAGATCACTGTACAGCACAAAAGGCAGCGGGGCCGCCATAGCGCCGGAGGCTCTCACCTGGGAGAGGGTCCGTTTGCCCGCCTCTTCGAAGGGGGCCAATATAGTCTGCTGGTAGAGGGTGCCCAACTGGTTATGCATCTGCTCACCGTCCATCCCGGAGGGAAAGTCCGCAATGTCCGGGAAGGACCAATTGGAGTGGACATAATCGGAGCTGTCGCATTCATCCAGCTTGAAGCCGGCAATTCCCTTGTCCACGAAGGTTTCCCGGTGATGCCGGGCAAATACGGCGGAGGCCTCCTCCACGGACAAATCGGGCACCAAACCTTCCCAGACCTCGTAATCTCCGGAATGGGGCTTCAGGCTTTCGTACATGGGAGAAGAGGGGTGTACGAAAAGATGCTCCCACAGGTTCACGCGGTAGTCCATGCCGTACAGCTCCTGGAGCATCGCTTCATGGTCCGGGAAACGGCCTTCGTCCCAGATGAAGGAGCAGGAATACGCCTTGGTCTGCCAGCCCGGCTCAAAGCCGAACACATCCACCGGCATGCCGTCCTCCCGGAAGGTGCGGGCCAGCCGCATCACATCCTCCTTCTTGGCGGCGCTGTAGGCGCGGTACCACATGCCCAAGCCCCACATCGGCGGTAGGGCGCCGCCGCCCGAGAACAAATTGTAGCGCTGCACCGCTTCCAGGAGTTCCGGCCCTTCGAAGAAATACACCTCAATTCCCTGTGCGGAGGGAATATCCACCGACACCGTACGGTTTCCCTCCGATACCTGGTAGCCGTACAGCTCAATTTCGGAGGTGCCGATGGCCTTCTGCTCCTGCTTCTTGTGCTCGGATTCTCCCTTGCGCAGATTGGTGCCGCAATAAAAGGCGGCATACCGGTTGGTATCCACCAGGACACCATAACCCTTGGTGGAAACATAGAAGGGAACAGGGGCATGGCTGTCTCCGGTGTCTGCGACTGGATCGCTGTTGACACGGATTACCTTTTTGCGGCCGGTATGGTCCACCGCATGCAGCTGCAGGCCGAAGCCATAGATATGCTCGTCTCCGCCAAGGGGCAGCTCAATGAGAATTCCCCTTGGTGTTGCCCGGATGGAAACCTCCTCCTCCGTAAACGGGGGTTTGCCCGGACCAGCCAGCTTCAGGAGAGCCTCTTCCTTGGCCGGGGCCCTGCGGTACCGGACAGGCGTATGCGGCTCAGGTTCACCAAAGCTTACTTTCCAAATGCCGTTTGCCACTTTTTCCATATGGACACCTCATGTATTGAATAGTAGAATAACCGGATTTATCTCGATTATAGCATTGCCGTATGGGCAGAAATTATGGCATACTATGAGAAAATATCACTATTCTATCTTTCTGGGGTGCCTGATGAATAAGCTGTTCGAGCCTGTCTATTTTGACCACTCCACCATGTTCTGGGATCACCGGATCCGTATCGAGAAGCACTTCAAGGGATATTACCACTGGCATCAATGCTGTGAATGTATGCTGGTTCACCAAGGCAAGGGGACGGTTGTCCTAAACCGGCAGACCTACCGGCTTCAGAAAGGGATGCTATTCTTTTTCCAGCCGTACCAGCTTCACCAGGTGTATGTGGAGGTATCTCCGGAGGAGCCTTATGAGCGGTCGATTTTCTATGTGGACCCGTTGGCGGCGGAGGAGCTGCTGCGGGAGTTTCCCGTCCGGCGGACCAGGTTCGAAGCGCTGTGCCGGGACAGCGGGCATCCCCATGCGTATGATCTCAAGTGCCATGCGGAACGGATGGAATGGGTGTTTGACAGCTATGCGCAAGCCCATTCCGGCGGCAGAGGAGAGGATGCGGAGGAGCTGACACTGTTTTTTCTGCAATTTCTCCAGCATCTGCCGGAAGCTGCCTTTGCGGGCAGCGGCCAAACCGGCCAGCCCAAACCCTTGCGGGGAGCCCGGTATTCGGAGCGGGTGATGAGCTGGATTGAAGCGCATTACCATGAAAAAATCTCCATAGACCAATTGGCGGCAGCCCTTCATTTGTCCAACAACTATCTCTCCCGGATTTTCCGCGAGGAAACAGGAACCAGCATCAGCGATTATCTCATTGCCCGGCGGATTAAACAGGCCTGCCGGCTGCTGGACACTACGGACCTGCCGGTCAGTTTGATTGCAGATACCATCGGCTATGACAACCCCTCTTATTTTATCCACCTGTTCAAGAAGGTTATGGGGGTCACACCCCTTAAATACAGATCAGCCCACAGCCGCACCCGCAGTTAACGAGAGGAGAAACCATGGAACCCTTATCCTTGTATCCGCAGGAATTGGAAAGTCGAGTCCACACATTGATCGGACCGTATGAGGTGCTGGCCAACTACCGGCCCAACAGCCCACGCACCGGTGTTTGGAAAGTACAGTCTCACAGAGACAACCGGTGTTATTATGTGAAGACATATACCCGCAAGCAGCGCTGGCATCCGGAGGTGTATGCATACCGGAACTGGATTGCCCCCTTGGGCGCTTACGCGCCGGAGCTGGTTGGTGTATTCGAAGGGGAGGATTGGCAGGCGGTTCTGATCACTTCTATTGAAGGAACGATTATGCGGGAGACCGGACTAAGCCCGGAAGCCTCCCAGGCCGCTTACCGCAAAGCAGGGGAGCTGACCCGGCTTCTCCATGATTCCCAATCGGGTGAATGGTTCGGGCGGCCGGACAAGGACGGTAATCCCATCGAGCTCAGCCACAATCGTGATCCGGTGAAGTATGTGCATGCTGCGGTTCAGGAGCTTGCCGCTTCCTGCAGAGAGCAGGCGTTATTAAGCCCTGCGGAAGCGGAGCTGGCGGATTGGGCTCTCCGCAATACGGGAGTATTCGAGAACGTCAAACCCGTTCCCATCAGCTGGGATTCCACCCCGGGCAATTGGATAGTGGACAACCGGGGTGTTTTTGCGGGGATGATCGATTTTGAGAATATGCTGTGGGGCATTGACATGGATACCTTCTCCATTCTGTTCGAACGGTATTTCGCGGAGGATGCTCCGGGGATGCTGGCCTTCTTCCAAGGTTACGGCATGGAGACGCTGGAGGCCAAGAGAGAACACATCCACATTTGCTGCATCAAAATGGGCTTGGGCGACATTTATTGGGGTACGCAAAACCGGTCGGCGCGGGTAGTGGATTACGGCAGACAGCTGCTGGAGCGGATTCATCAAGGCAAGCTGCTTTCGGCTGCGCCGATTCGTGAGCCGTTGAAGTAAAAAGCACAATCGGTCAGGATTTGACCATGATAGACAATTGTGCCGGGGAAAGCCTCTCCATAGAATGGAGGAAAGGAGATGGATAACCCCATGACGTCAAAACCTGAACTACATATTCATTGCGGATCGCCGGTTACACCGCTGAACGATTTGTTCGGCATTTTTTTTGAGGACTTGAACCATGCCGCCGACGGGGGGCTGTATGCCGAACTGGTGCAGAACCGCTCCTTCGAGTTCGACCCCATTGACCATCCGTCTTATCATGCCTTGATGGCTTGGGAGAAGCTGGAGCGGGGAGGACAGGCGGAGCTTACGGTGGAAAGCACAGCGCCCTTGAATGCCCGAAATCCCCATTACGCGGTGCTGGAGCTGAAGGGACCGGGAGCGGCCGGTTTGATGAACACAGGCTTTAACAGCGGAATTCCCGTCCGCCAAGGGGAGAGGTACCGTTTTTCCTTCTATGCCCGGAGGGATGGGAGTCTGGGGGAGAAGGTGACGGTTTCGCTGGAATCAGCGGCTGGTGAGGTTTATGCCCGTGCACAGCTCACAGTAGGGGCTTCGGGATGGGAAAAATACGAGACCGTATTGGAAGCGGACGCTACCGACTTTAGCGGCAGACTATCTATTATAGCGGAAGGCCCAGGCAGGCTGTGTCTAGACATGGTGTCGCTGTTTCCGGTGAATACCTATTTGGGCCGCGAAAATGGCTTACGGGCGGATATTGCCGGTCTGCTGGCGGATATGAAGCCGAGGTTTATGCGTTTCCCCGGAGGCTGTCTGGTCCATGACGGTTCGCTGAAGGAAGAGGATCGGGATTCCATGTACCGCTGGAAGAACACACTGGGCGACCCGGCCCAGCGTCCGGCAAGGCGGAACAATTGGCGGTACAACCAGACGCTGGGGCTGGGTTACTACGAGTATTTCCTATTCTGCGAAGATATCGGGGCGAAGCCTCTTCCGGTGCTGCCGGCCGGATATAATCCCCATCACCAAGCTGCTGTTCCTGTGGAGGAACTGGGTCCGTGGATCGATGATGCTCTGGACCTGATTGAATTCGCCAACGGAGCAGCGGACACGGAATGGGGTGCCGTCCGGGCGTCACTGGGCCATCCCGAGCCCTTTAGCCTGGAGTATCTGGCTATTGGGAACGAAGAGGTGGGGGAAGCCTTCTTTGAGCGGTATATTTATTTCCACCGGGCCATCCGGGAGCGGTATCCCGAAATCCAAATCATTAACAGCAGCGGTCCCTTCGCAGCCGGCAGCGAATATGACCGCGGCTGGAAGTCCGCCCGGGAGAACGGCTCCGATCTGGTGGATGAGCATTATTACCAGTCCCCGGAATGGTTCCTTGCCAATATGGACCGGTACGACAGCTTCAAGGCGGATGAGCCCAAGGTATTCCTGGGGGAATACGCCACCTGGGGCAATACCTACTACAATGCGCTGGTAGAAGCAGCCTTTATGACAAGATTGGAGCGGAACGCCCATGCAGTAGGCTTGGCCTGTTATGCCCCGATGCTCTGCAATGTGGACTATGTGAATTGGAAGCCGGATATGATTTGGTTCAACAATCACCAGGCCTTCGGCACCGCCAACTATTATGTGCAGAAGCTGTTTATGAACCATCAGGGAGACGAGCTGCTGCAGGCGGAAGCCGCAGGGCTGGGGCAGCCGTACAAGCCGGAGGAGAAACCGGTAACGGGCGGTTTGGCGCTCGTGGCAGACCAGTCGGATGTGGCCTTCGAGAGCATCAGTCTGACTAATGACGAAACCGGAGAGGTTCTGGACCTGAGCCATATCACCGGGCGGCTGTCCGATCTGCCAGAGGCGAAGGCGGAAGGAATCGCCGCTAACCTGGAGCTGGGCGAATCGGACTGGAGCGCTTACACCCTGCGCCTGAAATGCAGGAAGCTGGCGGGGCGCCGCGGGTTTGTGATCCGCTTTGGCCAAGCAGATGCGGATAACTTCCTGTATTGGGAGGTAGGCGGCTGGCAGAACCAGGATTCCATTATCGGCTCCCGGGTGAATGGGCGGGGAAGCTGCCTGGCGCAGAATATTTTTACGCTGGAGCTAGCCAAGGACTATGAGCTGGTGCTGGAGGTTCGTGGCCGGAAAATCCGGTCCTTTATCAACGAGCAGCCGGATCATCAAACGGAGGACCGTCTCCCCAGTGTAGAGCCGCTTTATTTCACCGCAAGCCGTGAGTTTGGCACTGGAGATGTGATTGTCAAAGCGGTGAATGTGCAGGGTCAGGCATTGAATGCCCGTGTGGTGCTGGAGGGACTCGGGGCAACACCTGCTGCCGCCCGGGTGTATGAGCTGGCAGGTTATGCCCTGACGGATGAGAACAGCTTCGCGGAGCCGGAACGGATCGTCCCGAAGGAACGCAGCTTCGATATCCAGGCTGACCGCTTTGATTATGAATTTCCGGGACATTCGGTGACGGTATTCCGAATTAAACAATAATTATGGAGAAGAGAGCGGATGGGTTGAGTGCCCACTGCTCTCTTTTAAATTTAGGGATGGAATTTCTCCGGGTTAGAAGTATGATGATAGCGTAGCTTCAATACGGGAATCGGTGAAGGAGTGGTGTTATGTTTGAGAACCATCGGGACAGCATCAGGCAATATACTGCGGACGTAAGCCAGGACAGTGGGGTGCTGGCCGTCATCATCGGCGGCTCCATTGCGCACGGATATGCGACGGAGGCATCGGATATTGATGTGATGCTTGTTGTGCCGGAGGAGGAGTTTGAGAGACGGTTGGCTTCCGGAGACATTCAATTTCTGCACAAGCCGTATCATGTGGACGGGAAATATATCAGTCTGGAATTTATCCGCAAGGTCATTGCCACAGGGAATGAAGCCACCCGCTATTCCTTTGAGGGCGCTTTCGTAACGTTTTCGCGAGTGGAGGGGGTAGAGGAGCTGATCGCTCAAGCGCAAGCTTATCCCCTGGAGCTTAAGGATGACAAGATCAACCGGTTTTACGGCCAGTTCAAAGCCTGGCATTGGTACTGCAAGGATGCCTTGAAAAAAGGAAATCCGTACCTGCTGGATTATGCGGTCTCCAATTTGGTCTTGTTCGGCGGCAGGATGATTCTGGCCTACAATGAAAAGCTCTTCCCCTACCAGAAGTGGTTCCTCCGTGTACTGGACAGCTGCGAGAACAAGCCTGATTTGCTGATGGAAAAGCTGGGGGCGTTGGTGGAGAAGAAGGAGCTGGCGGAGGTGGAGGCATTTTATTCGGCAGTGGACGGGTTCTGTGAATGGAATACCAGCGGGAGGCGCTGGCCGAATATATTTCTGTACGACAGCGAATGGAAATGGATGTATGGGGAGCCTCCTGTAGCGGATTTGTAAGGCACACCCACTTTATACATAAAAGCCTGTTTTTGCAAAATTACCGTTTTGCACAATCCGTAGCGCTGTTACCTGCATCTTCTATACTATCATCATAGTAAAGAGGTGTATCCAATGGCAGCGTGGCAATGGGCAAAAATCAGAAGGACTATCCACATTTTGAAGAAGCAGCGTGTTGTGCTTTTGAAGCGTTTGGAAGAAATCAACGAGAATCTGCGTTCGGTGCCGAACCCCAGCCGGGCCAGACGGGAGCTGTTGGAAGCCAGAGCATCCATCAAGGAAGCCCTCCGGTTGAATGCAAGGGCTCTGCGGATCTTAAAAAGCCTCTTTCACGTGCATCCGTAGTATGTAGGCGGCCTGCCCCCAGTGGAGCAGGGCCGCTTTTTTTGCGGGGTTTGGAGGGGGGCGCGCTCCCGGCGGGAGGTGCCGAAACGGATTAAATAGGCGCCCATGGATCTAACGGACCGTAAAGCCCCTATTGGCGGGAAAATGGGCCCTTTTCGATTTTTGCGGACTCCAGGGCCGTTAAGTGGCAGTTGCCGGGGCTTATGTTGGGCAAAACCAGAAAATAAGGTCCTGTGAGTCCGCGAAACTCTAAAAAGAGAACAAACATGCCAAATAGCGGATCCTCAGTCCGCATGATGGGTATCCCTACTTCAGGAACACCACACCCTGTCCGCCCAACCGTGTATGCAGCGTATCCATAGGAATCTCCGCAATGGGCAGCTTCTCCTCTACAGCCAAAGAAGCGGCAATGCCGGCAGCTTGCCCCAGGGCATAGCAGGTAGGCTGCACCCGCATGGAGGACATAGCTACGTGGGTGGCGGAGATGGAGCGGCCGGCTACCAGCAGTCCCTCCACATTTACCGGCACCATACAACGGTAAGGG
>JAEWAA010000484.1 GCA_023391955.1 Bacillota bacterium
CCCATTCCCCGGTTCCTTATCCCCAACTCCTCCACTCCACGCCGTCTCTCTCCCCTCGCTCCCTCCTACTCCTTTCACATTAAACCGGATCATCTTTATCAACTGTTGCCTTGGTTCATTCGCGGCAGCGCAAAAAAAGCCTCCTTGTTCAGGAGGCTTACGGATCGGCGCTGGCTTATGCCGCGCAGCGTATGGACGAACGGAACGGGCTGTGCCGTCCGGACAGCCGGTCCGGACGCAAACGGGTGCTTCCGCTGACAGAAGCGGGCGCCTTGGTTTGGCGGTGCGCCTCCTCCTGGAGCAGCTGCAATAGCGCCGCGACATTGCCGGATCGGTAAGCGGCGGACAACAGCTCCAGACGCTGGCGCGTATGCGGGTCCTGCTGCTCCGGCGCGGCCAGGGTCAGTTCCCGGCGCACTGTGTCCATCATCTGCCGGGCCCGGTGCAGAGCGGATTTGACGGCGCCCTCCGACATCCGCAGCAGCTCCGCCGTCTCCCGGATGGAATGGTCCAGCACATCCGCCAGCAGCCAGACGCTTCTTTGTTTGCCGGTTAGGGCTTTCAGCACCGCTGCGAACATCTCCTCCAATGTCCAAGGGAGCTCTCCTTCCTTAGCGGCCGGGTCAAAAGCCCCGCTCCGCAGAAGGCGGGTGAAGCGCTGTTGCCTGCGGCAATGATCGATCCATGTGGTTTTGGCAATCCGCAAAAGCAGCGCCTCCGGATTAGGGTGGCTTGCGCTGGCTGCAGACGCCGTTGCCTTGACCCAAACATCCTGGGCCAGATCCTGTGCATCCCACGGCGAGCTGGTCAGGCTCCTGCTGTAACGCAGCAGGACGGCATACAGCTCCCCGGCAGCGGTAACGTCAGTGTTCGTTTCCATGAGGCACTTCCCTTCTGTGGGCGGGGCAAAGCCCCTTTTTGTTAAGCAAACGAATGGCGGAAGCCAAAGGATACGCCGTTCAAAAAATATTTTTGGCGCGAATCCTTCCGCAGGTTTGGTTCGGTTACCTGTCAAACGGAGCCACAAACAGCCCCGTAAAAACAACATCCACAAAGGAGGACACCACCATGCAAAGCAGCTTCATTCCCTACGTCATCGAGCAAACCGCACGGGGCGAACGTTCCTATGATATTTACTCCCGTCTCTTGAAGGACCGGATTATTTTTGTCGGCTCGGAAATTGAAGACCAGATGGCCAACAGTATTGTCGCCCAGCTGCTGTTTCTGGAGGCGGAGAACCCGGACAAGGACATCCACATGTACATCAACTGCCCGGGCGGCTCCACCACGGCGGGTTTCGCCATCTATGATACCATGCAGTTCGTGAAACCCCAGGTGAGCACCATCTGTACGGGGATGGCCGCATCCTTCGCCGCCCTGCTGCTTCTCGCCGGGGCCAAAGGCAAACGTTATGCCCTGCCTAACAGCGAAATCATGATCCACCAGCCTCACGGCGGCACCCAGGGCCAGGCCAGCGATATTGCCATCCGGGCAAAAAGGATTCTGGATATCCGCGACAAGTCCACCCGGATTACCGCGGAACGGACCGGCCAAACCTTCGAGAAAGTTGCCAAGGATATGGACCGGGATTATTTTATGACTGCTGAGGAAGCCTTGGAATACGGCATCATCGACGAAGTGGTGAAGAGGCTGTAAGGTGCGGCAGCTCTCCTGCTACTCCTCTTTTGTGCCGAAAAACACTACCGTATCCTCCCGGTCCTCCCGCCTGATCCGGCCCCGGTGTTCAAGGTGGATCAGATGGGCCAGGGTTTCGGACATGGCAAACCGGAACTGGTGCACCGTCAGACGGGTCCCGAACAGACCAATGCAGCATTCGTAAGCGGTGCAGGGTCCTGCGCCGATACGGTCCTCCATCTGGGCCAACCGTTTGTCGTGGTGGACAATCAGCTCGCCGCAGCGTTTGGCGAAACCCTGAAAGCTGTCCCGGTGACCCGGATACGCCCGATCAACAGCATATTCAGCCAACAGGCTCAGTCCGTCCAGGAAGGAAGCCAGCGGGTCCTCCTCTATACCGGGCATATACCCGATGTTGGGGGAAATCCGGGGCAGCACCGCATCGCCGCAGAACATCTCCCCCGTATCCTTGCGGTAAAAGGACATATGCCCGGCAGCATGGCCGCCCGTTTCCACAGCCTCCCAGAGGCTTTCACCCAGCTGCAGCAGGTCGCCGTTACGGATAGGAGCCGTCTCCGGCCGCGGTGAAACCAGCTCCACAAAACCGGCCATATGCGGCAGCATGGCATCTGCCATAGACGCATCCATGCCGTGCTGCCGGAACAGCGTCCAGAGGCGGCGGGCCGCTTCATCCCCGTTGCCCCACAGATCATCCGCCTGGCGGCGTCCCCATTCCGAAAGGAAAACGGGGGCGCCGCTTTTGTGCTGGAAAAACCCGGCTAAGCCGTAATGGTCCGGGTGGTGGTGGGTCAGGACAATCCGCTCCAGCTGCCTGAAGCCGATTCCGGTAGTGCGGAACACATCCTCCCACAGCTCCAGCGCCTCCGGCGAATGAATCCCTGGGTCAATAACCGTCCAACCGCTATCCCCTTGGATCAAATACGCATTCACATACTGCAGCGGATAAGGGACCGGCACACGCACCTGGAGAATGCCCGGGTTATCCTGGCGGACAATTCCGTAGGCGCTGCTCATGCTTCTTCCCGCTTGCTTCCGGTCATAATCAGCCGCAGGGAGGTTTCCGGATCATAGGGTGTTCCGTCATAATGGCCGTAAGCCGCCTCAATGGTTAATCCCGTGCCTTGGGCCAGCCGCCGGAAATCCTCCAGACCGAACAGCCGGACCTGCTCCAGATACTTCCGGTCAGGCTGTCCCGGCTCGCTCATGGTGATGCGCTTGCGCACGAAGCCGTCCTCCACCGCCCGCTTCTCATCGATAAGGATGCCGCTATCCTGGCGCTCCGAATGGGGCACCAGATTTTTTTCCACATAGCGGGCATTCAGGAAGTCGATAATGAACTTCCCTCCGGGAGCCAGCACCCGGCCCATTTCGCCCAGCACCCGGGCATTCTCCTGCTCCTCCTCAAAATATCCAAAAGAGGTAAACAGATTCACCACAGCGTCAAAAGGCCCATCCACGGGAAGCTTCCGCATGTCGCCCTCCACCCAGGTGATCCGCCCGCTATCATCCAGCTTATGCGCCTCAGCCAGCAGCACCTGGGATAGGTCCAGACCGGTGACCCGGTAGCCTTCATCCGCCAGCGCCACCGAATGCCGGCCCATGCCGCAGCACAGATCCAGAATGCGGGACCCGGCAGGCAGCTTCAGCCAATTGATCATCCGTTTGACCTCTGCCTGGGCCCCGTGCAAATCCCGATGTTTATATACCAGGAGGTAATCCTCCCCGAAGCTTTCCTCATACCATGCCGCCACTGCTCGTTCCCCCTACATTGACTGGATAATGAATCCTGAACATTCACATACTTCTGTCCAGTATACCACGGGGAGACAAAAACGGGTTAATGGGTGGGAGCGACTTCCCTTCGTCAAGGTATGAGCCTACCCTTTCTGTAACTGATATTATAATTTATCCATCCATTTACATTCAAAATTTTTAGCTGTATCCTAAATTTAGGGATTAAGAGGAGAGAATAACATGGAGATTATCTTGGAAGTAAAAGATTTGTGCAAGCGTTACCCTAGTTTTTCTTTAAACAATTTAAGCTTCAAGCTTTTTGAAAATACAATAACAGGTTTTATTGGAGTGAATGGATCTGGAAAAACGACAACAATTAAGACAATCCTCGGGCTAACACGTAAGGATGCCGGTGATATTAAGATTTTCGGAAAGGAATTTGCCGAGAATGAAAAAGAAATCAAAAACAGAATTGGCTTTGTTTTTGATGAAGGCTATTTTTATGATCATTTAACTATAAAACAGATGAAAAGCGTAATAGCTCCAGCATATTCAAATTGGTCTGAGATGGATTTTAAAGGCTATTTAGATAGATTTCATTTAGATCCCAAGCAAAAAATTTCTACTCTGTCAAAAGGTATGCGTGTAAAATATGCCCTTTGCATAGCATTATCACATCAGGCAGACCTATTAATTCTAGACGAACCTTCCAGCGGACTGGATCCACTTGTACGCAGTGAAATGCATAAGGTACTATTGGAGTTTGTGTCTCAAAAAGGAAAAAGCGTATTTTTTTCCACGCACATCACATCAGATATAGAGAATACAGCAGATGCTATCCTGTTCATTAATAGAGGGAGTATTATTCTGGACTGTAATAAAAATGAGTTGCTCTCAATGCATAAAGTAGCTAACGAAAATGAACTTATTCGTGATCCTCGTGGTTCATCCCCAACTTTAGAAGAAATCGTTTTGGCCTACTTAAAGGAAGGAAACTAGACTATGGTAAATTCTTTATTTTATCTCGTAAAAAAAGAGTTTTTATTGGTTAAAGCTTATCTTTTGGCAATTATTTTATTAACCGTCGCCATTCCTTTATTTGTAAACGCACAAATGAATCCTATTATAGGCAAAAACTCTGGTTTTTTGGCCTACTGTTTAGAAACAATATTTGTACAGTTCTTACTATCCAGTTCTGCTTCGCTCATGGAGTCAAAATACCCTAAAGCTCAAGCATTACTTTCTACAACTCCTTACACCAGAAAATTATTGGTTGTGGCAAAATATTCGTTTTTCTTGATCATATTCTTATACTCAACTTTAATGTTTATGCTTTTCTCCACCATATCCCCAACATATTTTGGAGAGTTTGAAGTTCTCGTGATTGGTCCTGTTTTTTTATTTCTGTGTTTATTTATTGGTATTGTCGTACCTCTGGAATATAAATTTGGTTATGAAAAGACAAGATATATATACAGCTTTGCGTTAGTCATTATTCCATTTATCATTTCACGGTTTTCCAAACTATCTGATCTATTAAGCATAAAAAGATACATGGAGAATATACCTGTTGGTTTGCAATTCACTCTTTCCATCTTATTAGGTTGTTTTATTGGATTCGTATCCATCTGGATATCAATTGGCATCTATTCAAAAAAAGAACTTTAAAGTTCTGCTCTGTTACAGAAGGCAGCTCATGCGAACTAGAGCCTGTCTTCAAACTCGCTTGAGGGCATCTTTTACCGCCAAAATCTGCTCCCCTCGGAGTTTGAAGACAGACCCTGAACAGTCTGTTACTATTTTCCGCTATCTACTCCCGCAGCCACACCGCCATCTCACCCTCGCCCCGGTTTCCCCACAGGTAATATGGAATCGCCTTGAATTTCACGGGCACGCCCTTTTTCTCCGAAACGCTGTACAGCCCGCCGCTCCAATCGGACTCCTCCTCCCGCATCGCCGGTCCCTCGATGACCACCGCACCGCCCAGCAGCGCAGGGTCAAACCGTGCCTCCATCGGCGCATCCTTCCAGATGACCATAGAGGACAAGGGACTGCTGTTGTCCACCTCCTCCAAGGCATACACCAGCGGCCCCCGCTGGATGGCGACCCGCCCGGCGTTGGCCCGAAGCTGCGGGTGGGAACGGACCAACTGCGGCAGCATGGGCAGATCAAGCTCAACCCGGTCGCCGGGACTCCACACCCGCTCCACATAGGCATACCCATCACGCATACAAGCTCTCACATCGATAACCTCCCCGTTCACCGTTACCCGGGACGCACTGCACCAAGCCGGTACCCGCAACGCCAGAGTAAAAGAAGCTGCCGACGCCGGTGTTACCTCCAGGCTGACCTTGCCCTGCCACGGCAGGGAACTGGCCATTCGCAGCTGAGCCGTCAGTCCGCCGTCCAGCTCCACCTCTGCCTCACCGCCTATGTACAGATGGACAAACAACGTCTTTTCTTTTACCGTAAACAAATACTCCCCAAGGGAAGACAGCAGCCGGGCCACATTGGGCGGACAGCAGGCGCAGGAGAACCATCCCGGCCGCACGGGTTTGACATGATGCTTGCCCGGATTGCCGCGGCTGGCCTTGGGCCATACCTCCAGCGGATTCACATAGAAGAAATGCCTGCCGTCTCTGGCCATTCCGGCAATCACAGTGTTGTACAGCGCCCGCTCCAGCA
>JAEWAA010000498.1 GCA_023391955.1 Bacillota bacterium
GCCTTACCGCAACCCGAATGGCGCTGAAGCTGGGTGAGTTTGCCGTTACCGAAGCGGGCTTCGGTGCAGATCTGGGTGCGGAGAAATTCCTGCATATCAAATGCGGCAAAGGGGGCTTGAGTCCCGCAGCCGTGGTGATCGTTGCTACGGTGCGGGCGCTGAAGCTGCACGGAGGCGCAGCCAAGGATGCGTTGGCCCGGGAGGATTTGGCTGCATTGGCCCGGGGATTTGCCAACCTGCAGAAGCATGCGGAGTCGATTGCAGCTGTCCGGCTGCCTTTTGTGGTGGCGGTGAATGAATTTCCCACAGATACCGAAGGTGAAGTGGAGCTGTTGAAGAAGCTGTGCCGGGAACACGGCTTTGCAGTGGAGCTGTGCCGGGTATGGGAGCAGGGCGGAGCCGGCGGTGAGGGTTTGGCCCGGGCCGTTGTGGCAGCTGCCGAAGGGGCGGGGGAAGGTTTTGTTCCCGCATACCGGGCGGATGATGACATTCCGGCCAAGGCGGAGGCCATTGCCCGGACCTTCTACGGTGCGGAAGGGGTAAACTTCTCGGATAAGGCCCGCAAGCAGATTGAGGAGTTCAAGAAGAACGGCTGGGACAAGCTGCCCCTCTGTATGGCGAAAACCCAGTATTCCCTGTCCGACCAGGCAGCCCTTGTGGGCCGGCCGGAGGGTTTCACCATCACCATCCGCGAGCTGAAGCCTTCTCTGGGTGCAGGTTTTATTGTGGCCATGACGGGAGACATTCTGCGGATGCCGGGTTTGCCTAAGGTGCCGGCGGCTTTGCGGATGGACATTGATGAGGACGGGACAGTTCACGGATTGTTCTAAGCGGACACAGCATGAAGGGACAGTAGCGTCCTTGGCATGATACGCGCAGTTCGAAGCAAACAAGGCAGCTTTGAGGACGTGCTGTAATACGGGTTGTTCTATGATTGGGCCGAGGATACGGCCAGTTCTCAAAACATGCCCCTCAATGCGGCAGATTGACGGACGGAGGTTTGGACAGATGGCCCAACAGTGGTCTGGGGGACCGGTTGTTTCTCCAGGTGCGGGAAGCGGCTGGCGCAAAACAGCGGGTGGAGGCAAGCTGGCGGAGCTTTTCCGGCGCATCCGGACGTCAGGTATAACCCGGGAGCAGCTGGTGTTCCTGTGTATCGGCACCGACCGTTCCAGCGGTGATGCCTTCGGCCCGCTGACAGGGACGCTGCTGCAGGAGGCGGGTTTCGCGCACGTGGTTGGGACGCTGGACCGCCCCTGCGACGGGGACACCTGGGGGGGACGCATCATGGAGCTGGAGGCTATACTGGCCGCTCCGGGGTGCAGGCTGGTGGCGGTGGACGCCTGCTTGGGAACCGCTGCAAGCACGGGTCTGTTCCTGATGCGGGAGGGGCCCCTGGTTCCCGGGGCCTCGCTCCGCCGTGGACTGCCGCCGGTAGGGGATTACTCCATCGGCGGCATTGTCTGCGAGAACAGGGCGCATCCCTACACCGCCCTGCAAACAGCACCCTTGGGAAGGGTGCTGCCTATGGCGCGCCAGGTGGTCCAGGCGGCGCTGGAGATTTTCCCGGCGGAGGCGTGATACGGCCGGGTGGTAAGCATATATGCAGCATAATGTGAAGAAACCCGGCCTCATCTCATTGGCCGGGTTTCTTTACGTTACCTTACGCATAACGTTCTTCGCATTCATTTATGGCAATCACTCGTGACTACTACGTTATTTGTGCCTGCCGCTTATGCGCTAACGGCACTCAGAAGCTCTTACGTGGCTCCTTCGGGCTAATTTGGATTGTAACGGAACTCAGAAGCTCTTAGCGCTCTCTGCAGCCCCATTTTTCCCGCAACCCGGCCGCTAAGAGCTCCGTAGTTCCGTTAGAAAAATAAACAGTCGAATTTGCTCGGCTAAGAGTCGCTTAGTTCCGTTACACGAACCCCCCCCGCTGCCATCGAAGTGCGTAGACAGCTTCCCAAGAGCTAATGTGTGAAGAAGTAGGGCAACGGATGCCGCCGCCACCCGGTACTGTGTCCGGGGTACCCCCCCTTTGGAGGCTGGTACCGCTGTTAACCTTTGGCATCCAATCATAGCACCTGTGGAGGTTCCAGCTTGGTCAAACCGTTCAGATACGGCTGCAGGGCGGCGGGGATCCGGACCGATCCGTCCTCCTCCTGGTGGTTTTCCAATAAGGGGATGAGAATCCGCGGCGTCGCCACCATGGTGTTGTTTAGTGTATGGCAAAAACGCAGCTTGCCTTCGCTGTCCCGGTAGCGGATGTTGGCGCGTCTGGCTTGGAAGTCGTGCAGGTTGGACGACGAGTGGGTTTCCCCGTAAGCCTCCCGGCTGGGCATCCAGGTTTCGATGTCGTATTGCTTATAGGTTTTC
This sequence comes from Bacillota bacterium, assembly GCA_023391955.1. Classification (GTDB taxonomy): domain Bacteria; phylum Bacillota; class Bacilli; order Paenibacillales; family NBRC-103111; genus Paenibacillus_AR. Next base: position 2,380 of record JAEWAA010000498.1, read on the forward strand.
TGGGACATATCGCCGGCGCAAACCGCCATTACACGATAGGGCAGCTCCAGCCGACGGAGCAGTTCTTCGGCGTTTGCGGTAATCTCCTGCAGCAGCCGCTCCGACTCTTCGGGATCATTCCGGCAGAGCACCACCTGCTCCACCTTGGAAAACTGGTGCACCCGGTACAGTCCCCGGACATCCCGTCCGGCAGCACCCACCTCGCTGCGGAAACAAACGGACGATGCCGCCAGGCGCAGAGGTTGGTCCACATCCACGATCTCTCCGGCATAAAAGGATACCAAAGGCACCTCCGAGGTACCCACCAGGTAGCTGTCCGCACCTTCCACCCGGTAAACCTGATCCCGGCCCAGCGGGAAAAACCCGGTATTCACCAGCGTTTCTCCCCGGACCAGCAGGGGAACCTCCATCCACTGATAACCCCGCTCCGCCAGCATATCCATGGCCAGCTGCTGGACAGCCCGGTGGAGCGCCACGCCTGCTCCCGTCAAATAATAGCTGCGGGCGCCTCCGGTTTTGACGCCGCGGGGAACATCCCCCAGCCGGTGCAGCTCCGCCAGGGCCATATGGTCCCGCGGCGTAAACGCCCATTCCGGCAGGCTGCCTACATGGCGCACCGCCACATTGTCCGCATCCGAAGCGCCAGCCGGTGTATCCGGCGATGTAATGTTCGGAGCCAGCAGCAGCAGCTCACGGACCACCGTGTCCGCCTTTTGCAGATGCTCCTCCAGCAAGGACAACCGCAAATTCCATTCCTTGACTTGGGCCTTGGCTGTTTCGGCCTCCGACTGCCGTCCCTCCTGCAGATGGCGCCCCACCTCCTGGGAAAGCCGGTTGCGGGCCTGCCGCCCCTCCTCTGTTTGGGTGAGCAGCCGGCGCCTGTTCTCATCCGCCTGAAGCAGCTCCTCCACCGAAAAGGCGATCCCCTTGCGGTCCGCCGCCTCCTGCACCGCCTTGCTGTGCTGCCGAATCCATTTCATGTCTAACATCCTTATCCGCTCCTGTCCGCTGAATGTCTCCGAAGGAAACTGTGCCCGAACGGGCATTTTCCCCGGAAAAATGCAAAAAGCGCCCTCATCCGTATGGGACGAGGAGCGCTTGGACTCGCGGTGCCACCCAACTTGACCGGAATTTCCTTAACGGATAATTCCGATCCTCTTTGGTTCCGCGGTAACGGGCGGGCCGGTAAACTTGGAAAAGGCGGAAGCTTGCTCCCCTCTTCTTAGCGAATACGCCTCGGAGTTGGAAGCTCGTCATCGGCCAATGCTGCTGTTGAATTAGTTGCTAGTATACATGATTCCCGGGACGGCTGCAAGGGAGGTTACTTGGAATTTCATGGTGGAACGTGGCAGGCACGCCTGTATACCGGCAGATGGTTGCACCGGACCCACATGCGTGGGAAAATGGAGAGCATGGGAGCGTTTACGATGAATGGACCGGAGGAGTCATCATGCGGATGGGCGGAATGTACGGCGGGGGAATGCCGCCGGGAGGAATACATAAGGGGCCGGATTCGCCCAAAGCCAAGTGGAGTGACATGGATTTTGCCAGAGCCTTTAAGCTCTTCAAGCCATATACCCGCCTGCTGGGGCTGATTCTGCTGTTGGCACTGGCATCGGCTTTGATCGGGTTGGTGCCGCCCTTGCTTGTCAAGGAGGTGGTGGACCATGCCATTCCCGACGGGAATAAGGATCTGCTTTTGGAGATGGTTTTGCTGATGGTGCTGCTGCCTGTGGCGGCCGGACTTTTGGGCGTGTGGCAGAACCACTTGAACAACAAGGTCGGCCAAAGTGTCATGAGGGACCTGCGGCACAACCTGTTCGGGAATTTGCAGCGCCAATCCATGGCCTTCTATACGCACTCCAGGTCGG
>JAEWAA010000578.1 GCA_023391955.1 Bacillota bacterium
GAATGAACATTGCACCGCTGGTAACCGGCTCCAATGCGTATATCCGGATTGGCGGCATCATTCTGGTGGTGGCGGCACTGGTTATGCTGCGGGTGAAGCTGGGGCGTTTTGCCCCCTCCTGGTGGAGCCGGCTGGGCCTGGTTCTGGTGGCTGCGGCAGGGCTGGTCTCCTTCGCCTTCCAGAGCACGTGGGCCAACCGAATGCTGAATCAGGCAGGTGTTGCCCAGATCATCTGGAATCAACAGGAGAACTACGGCAACAACGGCTTTGCCTTAGCATTCACCCTGAACGTGAAAAACTCCATTATCACCAAACCAACCGGATACGGGGAGCAGGCCATTGACAGCATTGCCGCCAAACTCACCTCCTCCCGGGGAGGAATGACTGAAGCCGCGGCAGATACGGTAGAACCTGCAGGGAAGCTGCCCCATGTGATTTTTGTGATGAGTGAGGCCTTCTGGGACCCTACGCTTCTGCCGGGAGTGACCTTCAGTGAGGATCCCCTGCCGACGATCCACCGCCTGCAGCAGCGCTATGGGGCCGGCACCATGCTCACTCCCCAGTTCGGGGGCGGCACCAGCAATGTGGAGTTCGAGGTGCTGACGGGATTCTCCACCAGCTTTTTGCCCAGCGGCTCCGTGCCTTACCAGCAGTACATCAGCCAGCCCATCCCCAGCCTGGCCAGCTTTTTTGAGAGCCGCGGCTACCGCAGCCTTGCCGTTCATTCCTACGAGGGCTGGTTCTGGAACCGGAACAACGTCTACAAGTGGATGGGCTTTGAGGGTTTCAAAAGCCTAAGCCACTTTACGGAGCCGGAATACAAAGGCGCCTTCATAGCCGACAGCGAGGTCTCCCGCAGTATTATCCGGGAGGTGGAGAAGTCGGAGGATCCGGTATTCATCTACGCGGTTACCATGCAGAACCACGGGCCTTACAACGATGACCGGTACGGGGAGACGGACATTGCCATCGACGGGGATTTGACGGATGAGGCCAAACAAATCATCAACACCTACACCCAGGGGGCCAAGGATGCCGATGCCAGCCTGAAGATGCTGATTGATTATTTTGAGGAAAAGGAAGAGCCTGCCTATATTGTTTTCTACGGCGACCATCTGCCTATGCTGGGCTATGACTACGACGTTTACCGGCAAACGGGCTTTATCGGCTCTCCCCTAACGGAGGAATGGAGTTTGGAGGAGCTGCGCAGCATGCGTTCCGTCCCCTTGGTCACCTGGACCAATGTTCCGGTGAAGGCGGACCTGCCCGCCACCATCAGCTCGTCCTTCCTGGGGTCGTTTGCCTTGAAGGCGTTGGGGATTGAACCCGCCGGGCAGTTCGCCTTGAATGCGGAGCTGTATCCATCGCTGCCGGGTCTCCTCCGCAATCTGACCATTGATAGCGGTGATACCCTGTCCGGGATTGTGCCGGAGGAGGCAAAAGCGCTGGTGGAGGATTACCGGCTGCTTCAATACGATATGCTGTTCGGCAATCAATATCTGGCAGGCAAAATCGACGAGGACTTCCTCGGCCGCCTGGCGCTGCCCGCCTACAACATTATGGATGCGGAGCAGCCGGCGCTCCGTTAGGAAACGGCAACAAGATAGCCCGATGGAAAAAATCCTGTCCGCAGGATTCTCCATCGGGCTTCTTTGGGCGATGCCGCAGCCTTCTTACCGCATCTCCGAAGGGCTTTTGCCTGTGTAATGCTTGAACTGGCGGCTGAAGAAAAATACATCCCGGTACCCCAGCTCATGGGCCACCTCGGACACGGACAGCCCGGCATACCGGAGCAGATGCTCCGCCCGTTCGATACGGGAGCGGATAATGTAGGACTGCACCGACTGGCCGATCATAACCCGGAATTTGGTGGAGAAATACTTGGGGGAGAGATTGGCCCGGGCGGCCAAATCCTCCAGCTTGTGATGGCGGGCTGCATGGAGACGGATGTAATTGGCCACCTCGTGGATTGCCTCGGTCAGCTGGACGCTGTCACCGCCGCCCTCCGGCTCCTCCACCCGGTCCTCCCGGAGCAGATGAATCATCAGCTGCTTCAGCACCAGCCTTGCTTCCACCTCTGCCCCGAAGGTTTTCTCCACCAGAAACAGCCGCACATAGCTGGAGAGAAGACGTTCGAAATCTACATTTTCCTTAACGATTCTGTAAGGCTCCGGCACCAGCTCCGGGATCCGGTTAAGATCAAAGTGGATATAGGTGAGAGTCAAGGGCTTCTGGGGATTGTGAACCGCGTAGGTATCATCGCCGGGACGGAAAAGAAAGCAGCTTCCCCGGCTGATCCGGTATTGCACCCCGTTAAGATGCACCTCCCCCTCCCCGCTCCACACATAGAACAAATCGTAATTGGGCAGCCGTTCCTCCCTGCGGTGCCATTTCCAGCCGGGCTCACAGAGGATTTTGGCAAAAGAGGGCTTCAAAATAAAATCATCCGGCGAAATCTCCAGCATCGGCCTACGCTTCCTTCCGTCACATCCTGTTCTTATGCTTATTGTAACGAAAGTGGCCTAGCCCTGCCAATGAAAATCATTCTTAGCCTTTTTTATCCGCGTCTTTTATAGCGCATCCGCCCATAGGCCAGCATCCAGAGTCCGGCTGTAAGCACTGTGGTAATGAACACATTCCAGAACCAATGAACAGGCAAAGCACCGGTGGTGACGGTTATAACCGCCTTTTGGCTTAAACCGCTTGGCAGAATCGCGGCCAGCCTTGGATCGGGGATATTCGCCAGTATCAGCAGGATTGCCGGAATAAGAACCGTAAGCCCTGCCGCCTGAATTTGGGTCGTGGCGATTGCGCTGGCCGTCACACCCAGAGAAATCAGGAACAGGAACCAAAGGCTGTAGAGCAGCATGGCTTGGAGGTACAAGACTGTAT